>NZ_NXLN01000020.1:0-52899 GCF_003364135.1 Helicobacter sp. MIT 01-3238 | reverse complement strand
AAGAGATGCTTTGAAATCGATTGATTGGGTAAAGGTTAGCTTTTTAGGCACAAATTCTAGCTTGAATTTGCGAACTTCGCTAATTGAGGAGGCGTTAATTGAAAAAGGGTTTTGTGATAAGGGGCTTTTATAAATGGATATTTTAGAGATTGCAAACGCCGTATTTAGCGAGATAGAGCGCGAAGTAAATGCCACTTCAAAATGGAAAAGCACGAGCAAATACGCGCGGATTCGCCACCTACAAATTGATAAGCGCGGTAGCTTTGGAGAGCGATTGTTGCGTGATATTTTTAGCAAAGAGCGCAATATCTCACTTGCCTATCAGGACGGCGACCAAGGCGATTGGGATATAAAGATTAACGACATTAAGGTTGAGGTAAAAACTTCTAGCCTTGATGTGAATGATAAGTTTCAGAATGAGCATATTAAGGATACGCCAAATTGTGATTTTATCTGCTTTATCGGCGTTGCGCCCGATAATTTATATATGCGACTTGAAAAAATTAGTGAGATTGATTTTAGCAAGTTGCATAATCGTGGTGAGCGTGGCACGGGCGCGGGATACAAATGGGACTTTAAAAAAGAGCAAATGATTGAAGTAAAGACGCGCGAGGAAGTTGTAGCACTTTTTTACACCAAAATGGGAATCGACAAAAAGAGTATAAAGAAAAATTTAAAGAGTAAATAATCAACTTTTCCTCAAAATATGCAAATACTCGATTGTATAGTGTTGCTTTTGGGTGCGGGTAGAATCAGCTTTAAACCGCTGATAGTTTTTATTCACACAGCGATATGTGCCATTTGCCTTAAAAATCCGCTCTATCTCATCAAGCCCCAAAATCCCCTCATCATTATAGCTTAGGAAAATCCACTCAAAATCCGCGCGTTTGATAAGACTCTCTAGCTCATCTGCCACGCGCCCTTTCTTACAAAACGCGCTTTTTTCATACTCGCGTAATCCTGTTTTGCCCTGCGGAGCGAAGTCATCATACAGCGCAATAGTGTTTAGCAAATGATAATTTGCGCCATATTCCCTAGCATTATAGGGTGGGTCAAGGTAGAGTATATCGCCCTTTATGCGCCCTATTAGCTCACTTGCATCGCAGTTATACACCTCATTTGCGTTGTTGCCTACCTCACATTTTGCACCCCTAAACTCCATAGTCTTTAACGCACTCTTTTTAAGTCGCTTCAAAAACGCACCATACACAGAAGCTACATTTGCGACTTTATCAGCGCATTCTAGTAACGAAGCAAGGAGGAAATAATACGCACCCAAATCTATTTCTTTATCGCGCTTTAAATTCTCGATTTTTACACGAATGCTATCGATTTTCATCGCATTTTCATCGCTAAAATATAGCCTTTGGTAGGGCTTATCTTGCGTCCCACCCAAAGAGTAGTGAGAATAAATTTTGCCCATTACGCCTTGCAGACTATCTAGCATAGCCACAAGCGCGTCTAGATTCGCGATTTGTGTGTGATTGGCTATGTAGTTTTGGTTTAGGACAAAGCTATAAAATTCCTTGTCATTTGCGATAATTTTTTTCACTTTGCTTTTAAACGCCCTGCCAACCGCGCCCGTGCCTGCAAACAAATCGCACAGCACGCACTCGCTTAGTGGCTTTTGCACAGCGTTTGTGATATTGCCCACGATAAAATCACACAGCTTTAGCTTCGAGCCTATGTAGTTCATTGATTGAGTATTTTTCTACTGTTAGCCATAATTCCCATCTTAGCTTGCTTGTTTTTGGTCATCACTCGCCCTTGCTTTCCAAATACTCCTCGTAAGTTCCGCGAAAGTCAATGATTTGCGCGGGGAGATTCGCCCCGTTTTTGTCAAATTGTGGCACAAGCTCGATTATGCGGTTTGCGTAGGCGTCTATTAGCTCTCTATCGTGGCTTACGCATATCACATTCCCGCCAAATTTATACAACGCCTCGCCAAGCGCGATGATAGACTCCAAGTCCAAGTGATTTGTAGGCTCATCAAGCACGAGGAAATTCCCACCCTCAAGCATTAGCCGACTTAGCACCATTCGGTGTTTTTCGCCCCCGCTAAGTTTGCTTACCTGCTTTTCTTGCTCCTCCCCGCTAAAAAGCATTCGCCCAAGCGCGTTGCGGATTTCGCCTGCTTCTTTGCGCTTATCAAACGCCCTTAGCCACTCAAAGAGTGTCTCTTCGCCCTTGATTTCCTCGCTCACATTTTGCGGGAAATATCCGCGCTCTATGGTAGCTCCCCACTTCACGCTTCCTGAATCTGGACTTAGGACTTCGACTAAAATCTGCAACAAAGTGCTTTTGCCCACGCCATTTGGTCCGATTAGCGCGATTTTGTCATTTGGCAGGATTTTTAGGCTGACATTTTCTAGCACTTTTTTATCGCCATAGGATTTGGAAATCCCCTCACATTCTAGAGCTTCGTTGCCTATGGTGCGATTGGGCTTAAAGACTATGCTTGGGTCGCGCCGTGAGCTAACTTTGAGCGCGGAAATATCGAGCTTTTCAAGTTGCTTTTGTCGGCTGGTGGCTTGTTTTGCCTTACTCGCATTGGCTGAAAAACGCGCGATAAAGTTCTCTAACTCCTCTTTTTCTTTAAGTTTTTTGTTGCGCTCGGCTTCTTGCTGCTTGGCAATGAGTGTGCTAGCGATATACCAATCATCATAATTCCCGCTAAACTCGCGCACAGAGCCAAAATCCATATCCAAAATGTGCGTGCAAATGGAGTTCAAAAAGTGCCTATCGTGGCTAATGACAACAATTACGCCCTCATAGTGCTTGAGGTTGTTTTCTAGCCACGCGATTGAGGGTAAGTCAAGGTTGTTTGTCGGCTCATCAAGGAGCAAAATCTCTGGCTTTGGGAAAAGCACTTGGGCAAGCAAAATCTTAAACTTATCCCCGCCTGTAAGGCTACTCATAAGGTTTTCGTGCGTGTTTGCGGGGAATCCCAAATCCTCTAAAATCTTTTCAATCACCACTTCGCACTCATAAGTAGGGTCTTCCTCCGCGCAAATCATCTCCAAATCGCCTAGCTCGTTATTGACTTTTTCATCGCTTAAATCGCCGTTTTCATACAGCCATTCTTTGCGTTTCAATGCGTCATAAAGTCGCTTATTGCCGATAAGCACGGCATCTTTTAGGCTTAGGCTCTCATAAGCGTATTGGTCTTGCTTTAGCACACCAAGCCTTGCATTTGGTGCGATGATGACTTCCCCGCTACTTGATTCTGCCTCGCCACTTAGGATTTTTAGCAGTGTGGATTTCCCCGCGCCATTTGCGCCGATAAGCCCGTAGCGTTTGCCACTATCAAGTTTGAGATTGACATTTTCAAAGAGTTTTTTGGTGGGGTAGCGCATCGCTAGATTTATGGTTTGGAGCATTTTTTTGTCCTTTTTTAGAGTTTTGCAGAAAATCTGCTTTTTGGATTTATGAAGTGTGTAGACAAATCAAAAGCCCTATTTTACACTATTTTTTTGAGTTCTTTACAAATGAACTACGCCCTTTTGCGTGCCAAAATATAGATTGGGTGGTAGCTTATACGCCCTCCAAATCGCGCTTGATACTCGCTTAGAAGTTTTTTATTTAGCTTGCTTTGATGAGATTTTAGCCCATTTGCACCACTTTTTTTTATATGCCTAAACACACCAATACTAGAACCAAAATCCAAAGTCTCAATATCCTCTTTTAGCTCCAAAATATCTAGAGATTCTCTTAAGTTTTTTTCTATATCTTTTAGTGTGAGATACTCTAGTGAGATACTAGCTAGTTGGGCTAGCTCGCGCAAGTTTTGCTTACCAAAAGTGCTAAGGCAAAGCAGTGCATTTGGCTTTAGCATTTGGCTTAGTTGTGTCAATATTTGTGGCGTATCTAGCCATTGCAAGCAAGCGTTTGAAGCGATTAAATCAAATCGTTTTTTAAAAATTTCTTGCTTTTGTAAATCGTTCATATCAAAAATTTCCACGCTATCAAATTTTGCAAGTTTTGTAAAATTTATAGCTTGCTTAAAAAGTGTCGATTTTTTTGGATTTGGCAAGCATTGCAGTGGGTTTATATCATTTGCGATATATGTTTTATATGAAAAATTTGCTTGCAAAATCTCGCTAAACTCTCCATTTCCTACGCCAAATTCAAACACTTCACTAAAATGTTTTTGCCCATATTTTTTAAGCATTTCTATAAGGACAAAGCGCATTTTTTCTTGGATAATAGCATTTTGCTTATAAGTGTTTTTTGCTCTTGCAAAGCTACTTGCCACTTGAGTGCTATTTAGGCTATTTTGCATAGATTTTACCTTTTATTTTTGCCTTGATTTTGTTTTTTATTTTGCTTAAAAAATTTTTGATTTTAAGCAATGATTTCTTGCCAATTTCTAAAGCCGACAAAAGCAAAATGTGGCGCGTCTGTATATGCGATTTTGGTGTGATTTTTGTGCGGACTTTGAGTGAAAAACGCTTCACACGCTTGAGGTGGGAAAACCTTATCCGTGCGCGAAATGATAGCTTTATCCCACAAAAAATTATTTGCAAAATCTCGCCCAAAATCTTGCAAGCGATTTTGCATAAGATTTTTAGCAAAAAGCTGCAAGGATTCTAGCTCGTTTTGCATATTTTTTAAATTTGGCAAAGCAAAATCTAAAGAAAAGCGCGAAATAATATCGCGCATAATTTCTAAATTTTCTCCCTGTATTTTAGTATCAAAAAGAGCGTTTCTAAAGGCGTGTGGTTGTATATTTTTTGCTGTGTAGGCAAAGACTTTAGGTGGGATTCCTAGCACTCTATCTATGCCGATATTTGTGCCATTTATAGCCACCTTTTTAGCAAAGATTTTATCACGCTCACCACCTGCTTGATAAGCAAAATCACTTAGCAATGCAGAAGCGACAAAAACCCCCATAGACCACGCAATTAAATAGACATTTTTATACTTTTTGCTAGCATTTATTATCTCTTTTATCTGTGCTTGATGCTGGCTAAAATCGCAATAATCATAAACCATAATCATATCAAAATCCTGCAAAAAAATCTTATCTGTGAATCTATAAAAATGACTAGGCAAGCTAGCAAATCCACTAAAAAATACGACTAAATTCTGGCTAGATTGTTTGCCAAAATCCTCTTGCAAATTTTGCAAAGTAAAATCTGCAAAATCCACTTTAGAATCTTGTGGCAAAATCTTAAAAAAACATATTTTCATATTTTTGCCCTTTTTTATCGCTTTTTGTAGCTATGTTTTTTATGTTTTCTTGCAGTGCTTAGATATTTTTCTTAAGACTTTTTTAGGATAGTTTTTAGGTGTTTTTCTAGCTCCTCTATGACAAATCTTGCTTCATCTAGGGACATACTTGCACTAAGCGAAAAACGGATTCTAGCACTTCCTTTTGGCACGGTTGGAGATTTTATCGCAGGGGCGTATATACCGCTAGATTCTAGCTTTTTGGCAAGGCTTATAGCTAGAGAGTTTTCGCCCAAAATAAGCGAAAAAATATGGCTTTTTCCAAGTGATTTTAGGCAATATTTTTGCGCTATTTGCTCTAATGAAGTTTTAAAAAATTCGCTTAAAAGAGCTAGATTTTCCCTGCGTTTTGTGAAAGATTTTGCAAGTTTTTTCTCTTCTTTACAGCCACCCAAAATCTCAAACACAAAGTAGCTAAACGCCACATTTATCGGTGGCAAAGCACTAGAGTAGATAAGTCCTCGCGCACTATTGACAAAAAAGTCTCTAAAATCCTTGTGGCAAATCACGCACGCCCCCACAGAGCCAATCGCCTTGCCAAATGTAAAAACCAAAAAATCTACACAAGACTCCACCCCCAAAGCCCTCGCTAGCCCAAGCCCGTCATTTTCTATCCCAAAACCACTTAAGTCTTTGCTATATCGCACGCCCTCACTTCTGCCAAACACCCCTACACTATGAGCTTCATCAAGGTATATATACACATTTTTTCCGCGCTTTTTGTGCTCCTCTTTTAGCGCGATGATTTGCTCCAAAAACGCAAAATCCCCCTCCATACTAAACACCCCCTCACTCACAATGAAAATATGCTTATAATTTTTACCCCTAGATTCTAGCAGTTCGCTTAAGTGAGAAATGTCATTATGCCTAAACCGCTTAAAATCCGCACCACCAAGTCGCACGCCATCTATCACGCTAGCGTGTGAATAAAAATCAAGCAAAAATAACGAGCGCGGAAGCTGACTAAGGGCTTGTAAAGTTGATATATTTAGATGATAGCCACTATTAAATAGCAGTGATTTTTTTGGAGAAAATGCAGAATCCAAGTGCGCTTCAAATGCCTCATACACAGGAAATCCCCCGCTAAGTAAGCGCGAAGAAGATGAGCTAAAACGCAAAAATTTTGCAAAATCTTTGTGTGGTGGTTTTGACTTTTTGTTAGATTTTGCGCTCTCTTTAGGTGCTAGAAAACCCTTTTTTTCACACCATTTATAAAACTTCTCCACGATTTTTTCATCACTAGCGATACCTAGATAATCATTGCTTGCTAGATTTAGTAGCTTTACTTCCTTGCTATCTATCAAATACGCACCACAATGCCTAAAATCACGCAATACGCGGTAATTATCCTGCGCTTTTAGAGAGTCTAAAATCTGCTTTATGTGCTGCATTTATTGCCTTTTTTACCTCATAAATATATTTATTTTGTTGGAGTGAAATTGTAGATTTTGGTGTAGTATTTTGCCATAATTTATCGATACAAAGGCACACAAATGGCACAAAAATCACACCAAAAATCAAAATCCTTGAAAGCCCTTGATTTAGCACATATATGGCATCCCTGCACACAGATGAAAGACCACGCTAGCAAAAAAGACAATGGCGAAAATATCCCGCTAATCCCCATAAAAAAAGCAAAAGGCGTGTATTTATACGATTTCGATGGGAAGCGATATATCGACTGCGTAAGCAGCTGGTGGGTAAATCTTTTTGGACATCAAAATCCACTCATAAACAACGCCATAAAAAAGCAGCTAAACACCCTAGAGCATATCATTTTGGCTGGCTTCTCTCATAAGCAAATTATTAGGCTTTCGCACAGGCTTACTAGCCTTTTGCCTAGCAAACTTAGCAAGTGCTTTTATGCAGATAATGGCTCAAGTGCGATAGAAGTCGCCCTAAAAATGAGCTACCAATATCATCAAAATCTAGCGCAAAAGTCCGCACAAAATTTGACAAAATCTAGCCCAAAATCGCTTGCAAAATCAAATAAAAAAACCAAGTTTTTAACCCTAGAAAATGCCTATCACGGAGAGACTTTAGGCGCACTAAGCGTGGGAGATGTCGGGCTTTATAAAGACATTTATAAGCCACTTTTGCTAGAGTGTATCACCACACCTGTGCCAATCCATAGAGCAAAATCTCGCACCTGCCAAAATCCCACAAAATCTAACGACTACCAAAAAGAGCTAGACGCCCTAGAAGCGATTTTGCAAAAAGAGGGGGGGAATATTTGTGCGTTTATTTTGGAGCCACTTATTCAGTGCGCAGGTGGAATGAATATCTATCCTAGCGGGTTTGTCAAAGAAGCGTGTGAAATGGTAAGAAAGCAGGGCATTTTAATAATATTTGATGAAATCGCGGTGGGATTTGGGCGAAGCGGGAGTATGTTTGCATTTCAGCAGTGCGACATAGTGCCTGATTTTTTGTGCCTTAGCAAAGGCATTAGCGGGGGGTATTTGCCACTATCTGTGGTGATAACAAGTGATAAAATCTATAAGGCTTTTTATGATACTTATGAGAGCAATCTAGGATTTTTGCACTCTCATAGCTACACGGGCAATGCCCTTGCTTGCGCGGCTGCAAACGCAGTGCTAGATATTTTTGAGTCTCAAAGCATACTAAGAAAAAACAAAAACTTAAGCGATTTTATAGCCTCACTCTGGGGCAATCTCTCAAAGCTAGAAAATGTCTGCAATGTCCGCTACTGCGGTATGATTTTCGCACTAGATATTGCAAGTAGCAGACACAAGAGGACTGGACTAGAAGTATTTAAGCGTGGGCTAAAAAAGGGGCTACTGCTCCGTCCGCTTGGCAACACAATATACTTTATGCCTCCATATATCATCAGCAAAAAACAAGCGCGATTTGTAGTAGAAAATCTGCGCGAAATCCTAAAAAATCTTGGCTAAAAAAACTAATGCACAAAAACTTCATAATAGAAATATTTAGCTTAAGTATGACAAGAGATAGATTCTCTAGAGATACTTTGCTTAAGTATGGCAAACTACGAAGTTTGCTTCTTTTGAAATCCCTTCCCAAATGATAGAAATGTGGCGGAGGAGTGTTTTTGCCACTTCAAAAAACCCCTCCCTTTGCGGAGGGGGTTTATGGGTTGGTAAGTTTTTGCATAAAAACACATTTTTTCTTGCCTCGCAAAACCAATCACTTATCATACTAAACTAACCACTTGCCATACCGAATGAATCGCTAGCCATACTTAAAGGCTTTTTAGCCTAAAGTATCAAAAACATTTTGTCATACTGAGGTTTGGCACAAACCGAAGTATCTCAAAAAAATATTTTCTAACAACTTGTATTACAACTTGAGATATTTCGCTTACGCTTAATATGACAATAAAAAAAACACAACCACTTGTCATACTGAGGGCGTAGCCCGAAGTATCTCAAAAGATTCTGCAAAACAATGTAAAACAAAAAGAGATATTTCGGTTTCTTACGAAACCTCAATATGACAAATCTACATTGAGATATTTCGCTTTTTGCAAAAGCTCAATATGACAAGTTTGCGTTATTATTGAGATATTTCGCTTACGCTTAAGTATGACAAAAGTAGGTTTAATATTATAAAAATAAAATCTTTAGCACAAGGTGTATTAAATTTTATGGGCGATTAGCGATTATAGATTGAATATAAGATATGATTTGTTTTTCTTCCAAATCTCTCCAACCCCAAATATATTCAAAATCAAAGTCTTTCATATCCTTATCTGCAGGAAAAGTTATCCCTCTACACTCTGCTTCATACTCTTTGACTTCTTGTGAGTTTCTAAAAGCTGTTTGTAGAGGCTCTAATGCTTTTTCTGCAGCTTCTAATGCTTTGCGATATTCTGCCATATACTTATCAAAAGCAGTAGCATATCCTTTCTCGCAACGGTCAAAGTTAACGCAAGAAGGTGGTCTATTAAGAGGTTTTTTTGGTGGTAGACTTGCTAATTTTTTCTTCCTTCTCTCTTCAAATCGTCTTTCAAATTCATACTCTGCTCTTGCTATTCTCTCAAATGCTTTATCGATATCATATACCCCATCTAAGAATAATACACAAGTAGCATCCATTTCTATGTAAAATGGTTTTCTTGCTTCTTTAATATCATTATTAAAATCTTTCATAGCTTCACCTGCATCCGCGTCTTTACATTCTGTTGGCAGATAATCACATTCTCCGTATATTCTCTCTGCTTCTTTATATTCTTTTGAGTTTTTCCATTCTAACCGAATCATTGTATCTTGCCGTCCAATTGCCAAATACTCTTTGTATTCCACACTATTCTTGTATGTATCAGCTAATCTCTTTACATTTTCTAGGAGTGGTTTACATTTATTTTTTAGCTTGATAAATTCCGCAGAGTGTGCTTTGTATTTCTCATATAGTCCCTCCCTGCAATCAACTGCATATCCAACTGTATATCCTACTTCAAGCATTGATACAAATACTATCAATGCGATTTTTACTATATCTCTCATTTTTTCACTCCTTGCGTTTGTTTAAACTGCTTAAAAGTTTGATAGTCCTCTTGTAAGATTTTTTCTTTGATAGTGTTTTCTAAATCTGTTTGTGCATTTTGCAATATATCAAAAACTCTTTTTTGACGCTTAGGACTAGCCTTTTTAAAACCACCTTTTTGAAATTTATCAAATAGAGAGATAAAATTTTGCAACGCCATTTGAAGTGAAAGTGAGTCATCGCGATATGATTTGTATCCATTGTCTATCTTGCTGGTAATACTTTTTAACAACTTTCTATCACAAGAGTTTTTATCGCTATTTTTTGCTATAAACTCTTTTGCTCCGTAGTAGCAAGCAATATGCTGCCATAGCAGATAACAAAAATTTTTACCAGTGCCATTTTTTGTGTTGTATGCTTTTATGCACTCCTTGCAGATTTCAAACCTTAGATTTTCTATCCCCTCTATGCCTAGTCCTCCATCTACGAGGTAAAACTCATTTTGTGGTTTGGACTTTTTGCAGCCTTTGCATTGTAATTTGTCGCTATTTTGCATTTATCGCTCCTAGTTTTTATATGTATTATGCAAGCGATACTACAAAAAAAAAAAAAAAAAACAGAATACTAATGTGGGGAAGCACGAGTGGATTTTGTGAGAATATGTCAAATTGCAAGAGTTTTGAAATGTTTGAAATGTTGTATAGGTAGATTTTGTGCAGAGTATGCTTTGAAGTCTTAGTGCGATGATTTGCAATAGACTTGTGAGATTTTATTAGTTTTTGTGGGTTTTGTCTTGCTTTGCTTTTTATTGTCATACTGAGGCTTTAGCCGAAGTATCTCAAAAAAAAAAAAAAATGCAAATTTACAAGAAGTGCTTTTTTTTTGATATTTCGCTTTTTACAAAAGCTTAATATGACAAATCTGCATTGAGGTATTTCGCTTGCGCTTAAATATGGCAATGAATTTTTTATGCTTTTGAAAGCCCCCTCCCTTGCGGAGGGGGTTTGGGGGTGGGTTCTTTTCCGTCATTGCGAGATTTTGCGTAGCAAAATCGTGGCAATCTACGCCCCCATCGTCATTACTAAAGAAACTTTACTTCGTTCACTAGCAATGACGAAAACATACCCACCCTCAATCCCCTCCACATTATGCCTTGCAGATTCTACCCATTTACCCCTAGCACGATATTGTTTGCTTCCTCAAGCCGTTGGAGGTGCTCCCACCGCTCATCGACTTCTTTTTGAAAAAGCTCGATGATATGGGCATTTTCTGGCTTAAAGAGGTGCTTAAACCGCCCTTGCGCCCCTAGATAGTCCCGCACGGGGATTACATTTTTGGGACGATAAGTGATACGCACTTCACGCCCGCTAATGATTTCAAAAAGCGGGAACACAAGGCTATCCACCGCCAAATCCGAAGTATCAATGGTTTTGTGTGATTCAAACTTCCACTCTGTCGTGCAAGCACTCATCGCGTTGATAAATGTCGGTCCCTCTGTGTCGATTGCTTGCTTGATTTTTTTGTTCATATCTTTCCATTTGTTTGGCGCGACTTGCGCGACATAGGGGCTTCCGTGCGCCGCCATAACAAAGAGAATGTCTTTTTTGCGCTCTTTTTTGCCATAGCTCACACTCCCTGCGGGCGTGGTAGTCGTGCTAGAGCCTATGGGCGTGGAGCTTGACCTCTGCCCCCCTGTGTTTGCATACACTTCGTTATCAAGGCAGATATAAGTCATATCGTGCCCACGCTCAAAGCACCCGCTGATGAACTGAAAGCCAATGTCATAAGTGCTTCCATCGCCACCAAATGCTACAAATTTTGGCTTCTCGCCCTGATATTTGCCCTTTTTGGCAAGCGCGCGATACATCGTCTCCGCGCCCGCTGCGGCGGTGCTTCCGTTTTCAAACCCTATGTGAATCCACGGCACATCCCAGCTCGTGTGCGGATACACGGCGGTGGAGACTTCTAGGCAACCTGTGGAGTTGCCTATCACTAGGGGACCATCGACTGCGTTTAGCACTTCGCGGATAATGATTCCGTGTGCGCAGCCCGGACAGAGGATATGCGCACCTTCAAATTTCTCGGCGGATTTTGAGAATTGTTTGAGGTTTTTGACTTCTTTTACCATTGTTGCTCTCCTATCTTTAATGTTTTTTTCAGAATTTAAATTCTAGAATCCCACGCCCGCAAAATCTAAATTCTAGCATTTGCAGTGGTGCTTTGCGCAATCGCTCCGCTTTGCGAATGAGGTGTATTAGACATACACCGCAGTAAAGCAAGGCGGAGGGATTGCGCGAATTGATTACCCAAAGACGAATTTCCTTGTCTTAAAAAAAGCTCATCTTTGGACCACGCAACCCTACAAACTGCTGCACCGCGTGCGTAATCCTCCCCTCCTTTGCGTCCTTATCAATTTCAGCAAAAATCTCGCCCAAATCCTTTTGCGTCATATCACGCTCGCCCAGCCCATAGATATAGTTGCTAAGCAATGGGCTAGCACCGCCTTTCGCGCTTGCATTATACAACGCCGCGCTTACTTCATTATAAAGCGCGCCCATAGCCCCAGCAGGCAGGCTTTTATCAAGGATTGCTACTGCTTTGCAGTGCTTGAGGGCTTCGCCTACCTCGATGAAAGGAAATGGACGAAAGACTTTTAGGCTTACCACGCCCGCTTTTATGCCATTTTTGCGAGCGTTGCTTGCCGCTACACGCGCGGACTCCACAGTCGTGCCAAGTGCGAGGATTGCCACTTGCGCATCTTGCATATCATAGCATTCTACGATATTGTGCTCCCTGCCTGTGAGGGCTTTAAATTCTGAAAACACGCGCCCTATCACTTCGCTAGATTTCATTAGGGCGTTGTGAAGCTGTGCTTTGTGCTCATAGTGCCACTCCTCCTCTGCCTGCGCTCCGTAAGTAACGGGGTGGGCAAAATCAAAAAGCGGATTTTTGCTCTTATACTCGCCGATAAATTTATACGCCTCCTCATCGCTTAGCGGGCGGACATTTTGGGCGGTGTGGGAGCAGAGGAATCCGTCTTGATTGACTATCACGGGCAAGCGCACGGACATATCTTCGGCGATTTTGAACGCCATTAAATTCAAGTCATACGCATCTTGTGGATTATACGCGCAGAGGTTTATCCAGCCCGCATCGCGCCCTAGATACATATCGCTATGGTCGCCGTGAATGTTTAGAGGCGAAGCAAGTGCGCGATTTACGAGATTTAGCACGATAGGCAAGCGCATACCAGAGGCTTGATAAAGCACCTCCACCATAAGCGCAAACCCCTGCGAGCTAGTCGCAGTCGCCACGCGCCCGCCAGCCGCCGCAGCCCCCACGCACGCACTCATCGCGGCGTGCTCTGATTCGACAAGCAAAAACTCCCCATCAATGTAGCCATTGCTTGTGAAAGTCCCATAGTTTTGCACGATAGGCGTGGAGGGCGTGATAGGATAGGCTGCGACTACATCGATTTGGGCTTGGCGCATAGCTTGGCAGGCTGCCATATTGCCATCCCACACGACTACTTTGTCTAGTTCCATTACTTTTGGCATATTCTCTCCTTATGTTGTATTCTAGTCGCTAGATTTACTCGCTAGCGGGCTTTTTGGGCTCTTTTTGGGGCCAGTTTCCTAGCGCGACTTCGTTGCTTTCGTTGTTATCAAACATTAGCAGGGATTTTGGGTTTGTGGGGCACACGCTCACGCACACGCCACAGCCTTTGCAGTGCTGATAATCCACGCCACGCATTTTTTCCTCGCGCACAAGTATGGCAGCATCGGGGCAATACACCCAGCAGTTAAAGCAGTTTATGCAAATATCCACATTATGCACGGGCTTATCCACGCGCCAATGCGCCACGCTCGTGCCATAAGAGCTTTCTTTGGTGTAGCTTCGCTCGTTGTTGTGCTCCCTTAGGGCTTCTCTGCCATCCTCTGCAAATGGGAAAAGCACCGAGCCGATTTCAAGTTCGCTCCAATCTTTCATTGTCGCCTCCTTTGTTGTTGATTTTTGGCTTTGCATTCTAGAATCTAGAGTGCTAAAGCATTTTTTTTGGCTAAAATCCGCGTTTTGGATTTCTCTTAAACTTTTCTTACACTTCCTTGCGCTTTTGTTTATTCTTTTTTGCGCTTCCTTTGTGCTTCCTTAAGGCTTTTTTTTATACTTTCTCGCGCCTTCCTCACACTTTTACACTTTTTCGCGCTTTCTCACGCTTTCTTAAAGCCCTTAAAAAGTGCCGTGTTTTTTGCGCTTGCCTACCTCACTTCGTTATACGCACGCTCAATAGCCTGCATATTTGCATCGATGATATTTTGCGGGAGCTTTTTGCCAAGTACTTTTGTAAAAGCCTTTTTGAAATACTCCAACTCTAGACTTTGAGAGATTTTGATAAACGCCCCTAGCATCGGTGTATTTGGGATAGGCTTGCCGATAGTGTTGAGCGCGATTTTTATGCAATCAAGCACATAGAGCTCTTTGCCCGCTAGCTCGGGCTTTTTTGCCACGAGTTCATCTTTGCTTAAGTGCGTGGTGATGATATACTTGGTGTCAGGCTTGTCATTGGCGCAAATATCGGTGATAAAGACAATCCCGGGGTCAATCACAAGCACATAATCTGGTTCCATATACTTCTCGTGATTGAGGATAGGCGTATCATCGATTCTATCATACGCACTCATCGCCGCACCGCGCTTAGCAGAGCCATACAGCGCAAAGGCTTGGACTTCTTTGCCCGTGCTAGCAAAGACATCTGCTAGCCCTTTTGCACCCGTTACCGCACCCTGCCCCGCACGAGAATGCCATCTAATCTCTAGCATCGTTTCTCCTTATTTTTAATTTTTCTTTATGTAAACTGACTTACCAAAGATTAAAAAAAATTTTACCATTTTTTTATTAAAAAGATGATTAACTTGAGAACCTAAGCAAGCAAGAATGCACCAAAAATTGACATTTACGACAAAAAAGAGACAAAAAGAGTGTATTTTCTTTTTATTTTTTGTGTAGATTTTGTAGATTTTTTATATATTGTCGCACATTAGGCGATTTTGGAAGTCATAGATTTTAAATTTGTGCTAGATTTGTGAGGGATTTTTTAAGCATTTTGACAAAAGTTTTGATAAAAATTTTATCGCTTTTTAGCAAGACCTTTTAGCATTGTAAAGTCGATTTAACGCAAGAAAATATCACGCAAATTATTACAAAAATATGTCGCTTATAGCTCTTTGCCTGCGATTTGCTCAAGCATTGTGGTGGCATACGCCCCACTTGGCAAGCTAAAGTGTAGCTCCATTTGTGCTTTGCTCTCCTTGTAGCTAGACTCACACTCGCTAGCCCACACCCACGCATATCGCCTGCTCCCACCACTACGACAATCCACCTCCAAAAACGGCGATTCTAGCAAGGAAGCTATGCCTGTGGCTTGCTTTAGATTTTCTCCATTTAGCGCACCTGTGGGGGCAAACTCCCCTGCTTGAAATCTATCTATCTGCTTAGAATCCACCCCCTCTAGCACAAAAAATCTACCATACGGATAGTGGCAGCAAATATCTCCATTTAGTAGCCCAAAAGGCATTTTTTGATTTTGTAGATTTTCATAGATTTCACGCAGATTTTGCCTAGATAAACTAAAAAGATTTGCAAAAGCCTTGTTTTGTAGCGTGTCCAAAAAATCTAACTCACTAGATTGCTCTTTTGATTCTTGCTCTTTAGATTTTTGCCATATATGTTTTCGCTCTTTTACTTCCCTGATAGCCTCTATAAATTCGCCAAACCCAAACTCCCCAAATCGCCCTAGAAGTAATCGCACACAAAGCCATTCATTGAAAAGATAGCTTTGCAAACTTGAGCGCAAAAAATCCCGCATTTTTTTATTTTTTGGTATTTTTGTTTGGATTTTTGGTTTGCAAGACTTAAGCGCAAAATCATTCAAATCCTCCCCTTTCAAATCCCCATTTTCAAAACTCTCTCTTGCCAAACTCCCCCTTGTCAAATCCACATTTGCCAAATCAAATCCAAGTTTGTAATTATCCCCACCAAGCCCAAATCTCTGAAATCCAAAAAAATTTGCAAAACCAAAATTTTGCATTATTTTTAGGCTAGATTCTATCTTTTTGGCATTTATAGGCGTTACCTTTTTTAGACGGATAAAAAAGCGATTGCCCTTTAGGTGTCCTATTTTTATTTTATTGTTGTGCAGTGTTGTAGAAAGTAGTTTTATGTCATATTGCTTAGATATTGCCTCAAAGCAAGATTGTATATCTTTTTGCTTGAAGTAGATTTTTGGGATTGAGAGGTATTGGGTGGTGGTGGCGTTTTTGTCTTTTAGCCCTGCATAGCCTATGCTTTTGGCCGGGCAAGCGATATACGAGCTCAAAATTTTGACTAGCTCAAATGTGCTTAAGCCTTTTTTGCGAATTTGCAAGATTTGGTGCTCTCCACTTCCGCTAAACTCATAAAGTGGGATTTCACTCACTACAAAATCTCTAGGCGAGTGGGCGAAGTGAAAATCCGCACTTAAGTTTGGATAGCTAAAGATTTTTGGCATTTTTTTAGCGCGTAATCACGCGCGGGATAAATGGCGATAAATGAGTCAAAATCACATAAGGTATCGTCCCAAACACTCGCGCAAACTCGCCCACATCGCTAAACACGCAGATTTCATCCCTCTCACTCTCACAGCTAAAGCAATCCATACTCATCACAGGCAATATCTCCTCCCCACTAGCGCAATGCAGTTTTGGCATATCTTTGCCAAGCCGAAACAGCCCATCTCCATAGCCCACATCATAGGTGCTAAACGCACTATCTTTGCCTACCACACTTACCCCACCATAGCCGATTTTATCGCCTTTGTGCAGATTTTGCGTAGCGATTTTGGACGCCCAAAGACTTAGCACGGGTTTTAGATGAATCTCAAGCGGAATTTCAGCGGTATGGTAGCCATACGCACCAATACCAATCCGCACGATTGTATCGCACAATTCTAACTCGCATTTTTCTAGGCTAGATTTTTGTGTTTTGTTTCGCAAAGCCCCTGTGGTGCTAAGAGAGTGGAATCTAGGCAAAGGGATTTGCAAAGTATTACAAAAATCCATCACTTGCCTTTTTATCTCATAAAAATTTGCTTGAGATTTTGCAAAATCTAGTGCTTCTTCTCCTCCATTGTCACCATAACCATTATGCGCAAAAATTCCAATAAGCCTGATTTCCCCCTCCCTTATAAGTCGTGCCAAAATCTCAAATGCTTTATCTAAATCGCTTTTTTGGATTCCATTGCGATTCATTCCTATGTTGCATTTTAGCTCAATCCCTAGTGGCAAATTTTTCTTTTTAGGAAAATCTTGTAAATCTTTCTCTAGCTTTTTTAAAGACTCTAGCGAAGCAATAGAGCGATAAATATTGCTAGGACAATCAAGCGGGGCTTCGCCATAAAGAATGGTAATATGTGAAAAAATCCCTTGCAAAGCCAACGCTTCATCATAGTTTTTGACAAACACACAATCTATGTCATTCTCTTTTGCAAGCTGTGCGATTTGTAGCAGTCCGTGCCCATAGGCATTGTCTTTCATCACAAGGGCGATTTGTGGCAAGATAGATTTTGCAGTAGGTTCGGGGGTAGATTTGTGTGATGATTTTGCTAGGGATTCTAGTGTAGATTCTGCAGTGGATTTGGGAGTAGATTTAGGAAGTTGCTTTGTAGAGTTTGGGATAAAATTTATGTTGTTTTTTAGAGCTTGTGCTATTGCGTTTATATTATGACAAAAAGCCTTAGAATCTAGGCGAATCTGTGCCATTTTTGCTCTTTTGGCTTAATTAGCAGGATTTATTGGCAAAATCAATTATTTAGGTAGTTTTGAAATATATTCTGCTAAGGCTTGTATGTCATTTTGACTTAGACTTTTTGCTTGTTCCTGCATAATGGCTTTTGTCCCGCCTTTGTTGCCTACTTGGCGTTTGTAGGCTTGCAAGTCGCCAATGATTTTGTATCGTGGAAGCCCTGCGATAGTTATATCCCCACGCGCACCGGGCGCGGACTTTTTGCCGTCATTTCCGTGGCAAGCAGCACATTTTTTGTAAGTCTTTGATGAGGGGCTTTGTGCAAAATGCTCTAAATCTTTAGTAGAACTTTGCGTAGAATCTTGTGCTAAAAAATCGGGCAAATCCTCCCACAAAAAGCGTTTTTGCGTGGATTTTGATGAAGTGCTCGCATAAGCGTTTGTAGAAATTTTTGTCGCTTTGTCTGCCAAACTTTGCGCTAAGGCTTGGCTAAAAAACAAACTTACAAATAAGCAAAAAACACCCAATACCAAACAAAATCCAGCGCAAAACCTAGCATAAGATATTTTGTTTTTGGTAGCGATTTTTTGGGCTGTGCTAATAGCTTTGTAAATCGCGGTAGAAACGACTAAAGTGGCTGTTTTCATTTATACTCTCCTAAATGTGTTTTGCCTAATGTGTGTTGCGCATTTTGGCTATTTGATTTTATGACTTTGCCTTGCTATCTTTCTTTTTACTTTTCTCTAACTTTCTCTAGCTTTAGGACTTAAATTGACTTAAAAATTTACTAGAGAGATTCTACATATTTAAAGTTTATAAATGGATAAAATATGCAAAAACTTATATCAAAATCTTATGCCAAATTTTTGCACCAAAATCTAGCGACTAATATAGCCTAGCTTTAGCAATTCATTTACGATACGAACCATTATAGGACCAGCATTCCCGCCACTTTGTCCGTGCTCTACTAGAATCGTTACTGCGTATTTTGGATTTTCTGCAGGGACAAATCCCGTCATCCAGCCGTGAGAGCGTCTAAAATAATCTAGCTCACTCTCTTTTATCCGCGTCTTTACATCTTGGGCGATAGCTGTTACTTGGGCAGTGCCTGTTTTGCAGCCTATCTTTGCTTTTGCTGCTAGTAAGCGCATATAGCCCGTGCCACCGGGGACATTGCAGGCTTCTACCATTCCTTTTTGTAGCACCCATAGTTTTCCTTTTTGAAAATCATTTAGCACATCTTTTGACTCAAAGGTAATATTTGCCACACTTTGTTGATTGGCGTTTTGCTGCTTGATAAAATGTGGTGTAGGTAGCTTACCAGAAGCGATAAGCGCGGTATATCTCACAATCTGCATAGGTGTAGTAAGGAAATATCCCTGCCCGATAGAAGTCTGCACCGTATCCCCAGCATACCACGCTGCGCCGTGTCGCTGCGCTTTCCAATACGGAGTTGGCAAAATCCCGCTAGATTCGCCCGGGAAATCTAGCCCACTTTTTTGTCCAAATCCCATTTGGGCAAGCACTTGCCCCATTCGCTCTATGCCTACGACTTGAGATAGTTTATAAAAATACACATCCACAGATTCTCTTATCGCCTTGAAAGTATCTGCACTTCCGTGCCCGCCAGCTTTCCAATCGCGAAAATGATGATTCCCAATCGTTATAGAATATGGTGTAGCGATTTTGGTATTTTCATCGACATTTCCATATTCCAAAATCGACATTGCGATGCCCATTTTGATGACAGAGCCCGGTGGATACTGCCCGTTTATAAAGCGATTGATAAGTGGCTTGTGTGGATTATCTCTTAGCGCGTTCCACTTTATAGAGCTTATGCCACCTACGAAATCATTTAAATCATATTCAGGATAGCTCCCCGCAGCCAAAATCTCTCCACTATGCACATCCATTACGATTGCAGAGCCGTTTTTCTCGCCAAACCCATATTCCTCATCAATAGCCCTTTGTAGCCTCGCATCAATAGTAAGCGTAATGTCATTTTGCACTTGTGGAAGCGTCTCTTCGGCTTTGGATACTTTTTGGTTAAAGGCATTTACAATGCTAGAGCGAGAGCCTAGCTGCCCTTGCAAAACCGTATTGTATTGTCGCTCTATGCCCTCCTTGCCGATGATTCCCGTGTGCTTGCTTATAGGGTCTACAAAGACATCGTTTTTATCTGCTGCGCCCACATAGCCTATGATATGCGAAGCAAGCTCCCTATTTGGATAATATCTCTTAAAAATAGGCTTGACAGAAATATTTTCTTGCTGATTTAGCAAGGCGTACACGGCTTGCATTTCATCATAGCTCACATAATCAATGACTTTTATAGGCTCGTGATTATAAGCAGAATTTTGCTTATTATAAGTTTCTGCCAAAGTCTCAATATCCACACCTTGTAGATTTTCTGCAATTTTTTTGATTGCACTTTGTAGCTCATCTTCTCTCAAAAGTGGCTTCAAAAACACCCCAAAAAACAAATCATTTACCGCCAAAGGCTCGCCCTGCCTATCAAGTATAAGCCCTCGTGCAGGCACTAGCACTTCTTGCTTAAACATATTGCGCCTAGCCACTTCAGCATAGTGGTCATACCTCACAATCGATATGATAGATAGCTTCAAAATAAGCAAAATCCACACTAAACCAAAAACGATAAATGTGATTCTAAAAGGTAGGGGGATATTTTTCATTCTTTGCCTTTTTTAAGTAAATATGCGCATATAAATTCGTGAGTGTATTATATGCGAGTGTGGGTTTTTGTGCCTATATTTTAGGAGTTTTGATTTTTGGATTTTTGCTACCATTTTTTGCGCTTCCATTTTATCTGCTCATAGATAAGCATAAGAGATGATTCTATGATGAAATAATAGATAAAAATCGCACTTAGAGAAAAATTTACCCCCGCGCCAAACATTTTGATGATATAAAGTGCCAAAAAATACACACCATAAACCGCGATAATATACCAAAAAACAAAAAGTGCATTATGTCCAAAAATGATATTAAATCGCTCGACAATGAGGTAATTTACCACCACAAACACGATAGGCAAAGTCCCAAGCGGAAGTTGCTTTTCGCTCTCATAGATGATGAGGCAAAGCACGATTGTAACCACTGCGGTGGTGTTTTTTTTGGAATAAAACTCCATAAAAAGAATAAAAAGCACCCCAATCATAGGAGGCAAAAACAAAAATATACTTCCAAGCAAAGTCCAAAGAAAAAATGCTATGCAAGTAAGTGTGGCTAGAGCGATTTTTTTGAAACTTTTGTCAGGAGTTGGCTGGGATAGAAGCTGCATTTTTACGACTCTTTTTAGTGGTTTTTTTTATAAGGATTTTTGCCAAGCGTTTGTTAAAAGTTTGTCAAAATTCTTGTAAGACTTTCTTGCAAAACTTTTGACAAACTTTTAACAAAAATCTTTAGCAAAATCTTGGATTATTAAAATTTGTGGCTAAAGCTTTTGCTTTGCCAAAACTAAAATGTGGCAAGCAAAATATGGCAAAATTTCTAGTTTCTAGCTTTTTAGATTTTAGCTCTCTGCTAGATTTTTTGTGTAGAAATTTTTGGTGGAGATATTTTTGGCGAGATTTTTAAGTCCGCACCTTTTTTAGACGAAGCACAAATCCCCAAAACTCCATCAAATATGGCTTCTCTCAAAACCTCTTTGCCACCATATTTTTTTGGTATTTTGTCGTTATAAGCCATAATTATAGCGTTATTTTGGCTATTTTTTTGGTGCAATTTCGCCAAATCATTCTTGCTTAGTTTGTCAGCTTTGGTAAAAACTTGCAAATACTGCTGGTCGGCATTTAGTAGTGAAAGGATACTATTTTTTAGGGCAAAATCTATCGCCAAATCCGTATGCCTAGAATCAATCAAATGTAAAAAAAGTTTGATACTTTTTCGCTCATTTATAAATCGCCATAGATTTTGTTGCCATTGCTTTAGCTCGGTTTTGGATACTTTGGCATAGCCAATCCCGGGCAAATCTATGAGGCAAAACTCAAGCACTTGAGGATAATCCACGCTAGAATCTGTGCTAGATTTTTCACTAAAATTTACGCTAGATTCACAGCCAAAATCTAGTGCAGATTTTGGCTGTGATTCCACGCCTGATTTTGCATCTGTTTTTGCAAAATCCACACTAGATTTCGAGATTGATTTTATAAAATCTGCTTTTTGCTCTGTGCTAGATTTTGCCTGCACTCTATTGCAATCCCTAACCCACTGCGTAGTAAAAAAATTGATAAGTTTTGTTTTGCCGGGGGTTGAAGAGCTTTTGGCGAGATTTGATTCTAGGATTTCATTGATTAGTGTGCTTTTGCCGACATTGCTACGACCCAAAAAAGCTACCTCGCTATGCAAAGGTGGGGGGGCATTTTTTGTGCTACTTGCAGAGGTTAGAAATTTGCTAAAGCGCGTGCGTATCATCAATCTATCCTCTTCTGTCCCATACATATACTCTTTGTGCTTAAGATTTTAGAATCAGACTTCTTTAGAGTGCAAAAAGTCCAAAATCTCGCCACCACAAAATCTCACTTCTTTTGTTGTATATCATTCAAATCAATTATCACGCGCACAGGGGCATCGCCCTCACTTTGGACATTTGCGAAATTCTCTTTATTATTAAATATGATTCTCTCACCCTTTAGATAGTTTGGCTTGCCAATCTCGCGTGCTTCTGCCCTGCCGATAAGCTGATATTCGCTTTGCTCGATTAGATATATAAGCGTATCGCTCTTTCCTTTTAGCTCTCGCCCATCTTCAGTGAAAATATGAAAATCCACATTGCCAATCGCTTCAAATTTGAATGGTTTGCGCTCTTTGCTCATATATACATTGACTTTATCAGCATTTAGCGTGTCGCGCTCCTTTGTGATATGCACGCTTCCCTCCGCACTTGTTATACCCCGCTTCTCATCGGCAAATACCTGCTTAGCATCAATAAGTAGCTCATCACCCCAAGCAACACTACAAAGCGCAAAAATCCCCACAAGCAGGTAAAGTTGTAGCCAAACACGACAACCCGCAAAAACACTACAAACACTGCCAAATATTTTCATCTCTTTTATTTTCCTTACCCTTTTGCCTTTCCTACCTTTTTTTTTGCCTTTCTTGCCTTGTGCTTTTGCCTAAAGCTCTCATTCTTTAGCTTTTTTATTGTTTGTGTCTAGATAGATTTTTGCTTGGACATTTTGTGCACTCATTGTGCCTTCTTTTTGTTTGTAGAGGATATTTTCCCCGTCCAAATCCCCACTCAAAGACACCGCCCAAAATCTCCCCACTCCACGAAAAACACCATTTTTCATATCATAGATTCCTCTCTCACTCCAAAAGCTCTCCCCACTATCTTTTGCATACACTCCACCTTTGTTAAACGCATACTCATTATCCACGCGCCTTACTTCCTCGCCATATATGTAGGAAATAGATTGCGCTTTTTTGTCGCTTTTGTTTGACACTATGGTTTCATACCCTACCTCATATTCGGCAAACCGCAATGCTCTTTGCCCTTGCAAACTTGACTTAATGTAGTCCTTATCCGCGTCATAGATTTGGTAGTCCTCTAGCTCAATGATTGGCATTTGCTCACGCTTTTTTAGAATCTCTTGCGTATCTTTGGCTGAAATCTTGATAAACACAAGCATAGCCACAAGCAACACCCAAAAAAACCAATGCACCAAAAAAGAGAGCGAAAAATACGAAACGACAATATTAGTAGCCTTTAGAGTAAAAAACCGCACAATCTCTTTTGGGCTAAGAGTGCCCTCCTCATATTGCCCTGCTAGGTAGATTTCCTCTCTTTTGCGTAGTTGTAGCTCTCTAGCAAACTTGATATAAATATATGCCAAAAACCGATTCATACTAGATTCTTTAAGCTAGATTTTGTGATATAAAGCTAAAAATTCTGCTTGCTCTTTTTCATCACGCGAGATGATAAAATCTATCATCTCTCTTACCGCACCCTCGCCACCACGAGAGTTCAGCACTATATCAGCGTGCTTTTTTATCTGCATATTTGCATCTGCAGGTGCGAAGCGCAAGCCACTTTGAGAAAACATCGCCAAATCATTGACATCATCGCCTATGCAGGCAACTTCGTTTTTTTGCACCTCTAGTCCAGACATTATCTTGCGTGCTGTGCTTGCTTTGTCCTCTACGCCCAAAAACACCCGCGTAATGCCTAGCTCCTCTGCTCTAGCACGCGTGCTAGGGGACTCTCTCCCAGAAATGAGGGCGACTTCTTTGCCCATCTTTAGCCACGCCACGATTCCTAAGCCGTCTTTTATGTTGAAACTTTTTGATTCCATTATGGAGTTTGTCTGCGGATTTTCTATAAGCGTGATTTTGCCATCTGTGAGTGTGCCATCGACATCGATAAGAAGTAGTTTAATCATAAATATCCTTTGTTTTAGTGGGATTATTGCTGTGCTAGATTTTGGTGTGAAATTCTTAGCGCGAAATCACTAGAATCGCTAAGTGTCCTCAAACTAGATTTTGATTTGCGCAAAATCTTTTATTTGCAATGATTTGCAAAATCTTAGATTCACAAACATTTCACAACTTAACTAATAACTACAAACAACCCTTTGTGCTTGGAATCTCTACGCGTGGATTTTTTACCAATGCCCTGCGAAGCGCAAGCGCAAAGGATTTAAACACCGCTTCTGTGATATGGTGCAAGTTTTTGCCTCGCTTTATAGAGATATGCACCGTTATGTTTGCATTAAAACACACAGCGCGAAGCCACTCCTCCACTAGCTCAATGTCAAA
This sequence comes from Helicobacter sp. MIT 01-3238, assembly GCF_003364135.1. Taxonomy (NCBI): domain Bacteria; kingdom Pseudomonadati; phylum Campylobacterota; class Epsilonproteobacteria; order Campylobacterales; family Helicobacteraceae; genus Helicobacter; species Helicobacter sp. MIT 01-3238. The sequence goes on along the minus strand of NZ_NXLN01000020.1, from coordinate 28,647 downwards.
ATCCAAAATCTTGCCACGATACTCACAAGCACTTGTATCAAACACCAAAAACGCTCGATTGCTAATGTCTAAATCACACTCTACGCACGCCTCATCCATTGCCACCGCGCCATTGCCAAATCGCTCGATATTTTGCACAGGATAGATACTTTGTGCCAAAAGTTTGCCGATGACTATCCCGCAGTCCTCCACACTATGATGAAAATCCACCTCCACATCGCCCTTGCACTCTAGCTCCAAGTCAAAAAGCGCGTGCTTGGCAAACGCCTCTAGCATATGGTCAAAAAATCCTATGCTTGTGTGGATTTTGGATTTTCCACTGCCATAAATATCTAGCTTTGCGTTGATTTGTGTTTCTTTGGTGTTGCGAGTAAGGGTGTTTTGTGCTTTCATCTAAGTCCTTAAAAAGTTTTTGTAAAGTGATTTTTGCGAAGTTTTTGCTTTTTGATTCTTTAATCTTTGCTTACTCTTAAATCACGGAAAGCAAAATGTAAAACGCGTTGCCTTAAAAATTTGCAAAGATTTTTCAAAAGTTTTAATAAAATCCTGTGATTTTGCTAGATTTTGCAATCTAAGCACAAAATCTTTAGAAAAAAGTCAAATAAAAGTCAAATTGTAGCATTTCTTTGTAATTGTTTGCAATGTAGAAGTGGGGTTTTAGCAAAAAAGAGTTACTTAGTAAGCGTTTTTTTAGCCATTTAGTGAAGCATTTGCCAAACATAAATCATACAAATCTAGCCCAAAACTAGCCTTATATAGTGATTTTGGCTTCTTTATCAGGGATTCTACGCGTTTTTTGAGAAAGGCAAGCATAAACAACGCCCCGCCCTCTCTATCCCTCTCAAATCCCCCCTAATACACCGCATACAGCTTAAAGCAATTTTACTTGCCTTTAAGTGTTGGGATATACTTAGATAGTGCGTCTATGTCCTCTGCGCTAAGGGAGGCTGCTTGTCCCCACATAGTCGCACCTAGCCCAAATGTATTTAGCGTCTTTGCCTTGTAGCCTAGAAGTGAAGTTTTGATTTGCTCTGGTGTGAGTGTGTTTGTGATTTTACTTTTGCCAAGTGCTTGTTTCTCCATTTTTGGTCCGTGGCAGGACTGACATCTCTGCTTGATGATAGTAGCTGGGTCAGCTGCGTTTGTGATAGCCACCACCCCTAGTGATAAAGCACCTAGTGCAAACGCTTTTTGAAGTGTATTCTTCATTTTTCTCTCCTTTGGTTGTTGTGATTTCTTTAGGTGATTTTGGGGCAAATCTCACTAAAGCAAGCATATTATATTCCCAAAAAGCCAACAGAAATGAGATAAAATCACAAAACGCAAAAATGCTATACAAAAGTAGCACGACACACCACCCCAAACTATGTCAAAACACCACACAAGCGTAGCGCACAAAATAACGCAAAAACAACGCAAAATCTCTATCCGCCAAATTGCCAAGAAAATGCCAAAAATCACAAAAATGGAATCTCTTTTGCTTCAATCAAAGCCATACCAAATCGCCAAAAGCACATTTTACACGCGCAATTAAGGAGAATATATGCGAGCAAAGCAAACAAAGGACTTTTTCAAAAGCTGGGATTTTTATGCTAGCTGGGGGAGTAGCACCGCTAGCTTTAGTGCCAAGCAGCCAAAATCTAGCCCAAATCTAAAAAAAACATTCAAAAACATAATATGTGGCTATGGAGCTAGAGTAATCGTAGCAGTGCTACTAGGTAGCGTAGCAATCGGTGTGCTTACCCCCGCAAAAGCCGAAAAAATCGGCGAAATAGCCAATGTCGTAGGCGTGCGCAACAACCAACTAATCGGCTATGGACTTGTCATCGGGCTAAATGGCACGGGGGATAAGACAAGCTCACGCTTCACAATGCAATCTATCGCAAATATGCTTGAGAGTGTAAATGTCAAAGTCGATGCAGAATCTATCAAATCCAAAAATGTCGCTGCCGTGCTTGTAACGGCTGATTTGCCACCATTTGCAAGGCAGGGCGACAAACTAGATGTCAAAATCTCCTCCATAGGCGATGCCAAATCACTAGAATCTGGGATTTTGGTGATGACACCACTTAGCGCGGTAGATGGCAATATCTACGCCGTAGCACAAGGAGGCGTAACCACAGGAACTTCAAGCAACCTACTAAGCGCACAAGTCGCGCAAGGTGCAGTCGTAGAGCGCGAAGTCCCTTACAATCTCTTTAGCCAAGATAATATCACGCTAAGCCTAAAATCTAGCAATTTCCAAAATGCCGTGAAAATCCAAGAATCCCTAAACAAAATCTTTGGCGAGCAAACAGCTTTAGCGATTGATTCTCGCACCATAAAGGTAAGCAAGCCCCAAGACATAACGCCTGTGGAATTTGTCGCACTTATCCAAGAAGTGCAAATCGACTACTCCCAAGCAAACAAAATCATCATTGATGAAAAATCTGGCACAATCGTAGCGGGCATAGATATTCCTGTGCGTCCTGTTGTCGTTACTAGCGGAAATATCACGCTAAAAATCACAAACGAGCCTCTAGAGGGCGAAAATCTAGAGCAACTAGATGCTACAAGTAGTTTTGATGAGGGGGCTGGCACGATAAGCGCGAGCGAAAAATCCACAACTATATCAACCGTAGTCAAAGCACTGCAAAAAATGGGAGCTAGCCCAAAAAATATGATTTCTATCCTAGAAGCTATGAGACAAAGTGGCGCAATCGCCACCCCCATAGAGGTTATTTAGACAGAAATTATGCAAGTAAAAAATATTTAACAAAGCAAAGGAGTGTCCAAATGAAAATCGATAGCACAAATGCCCTAAACCAATACCAAGCACTAAAAATTCAAAGCCTAGAATCTAGCCTAAGTGGCAAGGCAAAATCCACGCTTCACCACCAAGCAAACGCCCTAAAAGACAATCCCACCCAAAAGAGCCAAAACACTCAAAGCAAAGAGGACGCCACGCTAAAAGAGCAAACCGATGCGTTTGAAGCGATTTTGCTAAAATTTATGCTTGATAACGCACTAAAGCTAGAATACCCACTTTTCCCAAAGCAGCCCGGCACAGACATTTATCATAGTATGTATAAAGAATCATTATCTGAGCAGCTATCAGGTAGTTTTGGGTATTCAAAAGCATTGTATGATTGGCTAAAAGAGCAAGGCAAAGCCTAAAGTAATAAATCTTGCCAAATCTTGCAAACAAAGTCTATAAATGCCAAAAAACACCAAAACACCAGCGGATAAAAAAATCTCAAACCAAAACCCACCAAGCGAGATTTTGCCAAATGAAATTTTGCCAAACGACATTCTGCAAGGCGAAAATCTGCCAAATGATTTCCTAAAAGACAATCCCCAAAATATCAAAGCATTGCTAGAGGAATTTATCCGCATTTCATACAGCTACGAAAAAGAAGTCAAAGACGCAAAAGCCCTCTATGAGCGACTTATCGAGACACTCCCCGAAGCGATATGGGTATATAATCCAAATGGAAGTTTTTTTTATCAAAACAAGTTAGCCAAAGATTTAAGCGCGATTTTAGACAAGCTAGAATCGCTAAAATACCACAAAGATTTACAAAGCAAAAAATCCGCACCAAAATCCACCCAAGAAGAAATCACCCACCAAAACAAAATCTACCTTATCCAAACAAACTATGTCAAAGCCAATGATACCGATGAGACACAATGGAACACCCTAATCACTGCCACAGACATCACAAGCCAAAAGCGACAAGATAGGCTTGCTTCTATGGGGCAAATCTCTGCCCACCTAGCACACGAGATACGCAACCCCATAGGCTCTATTTCACTGCTTATCTCTACCCTTGCCAAGCGTGCCACACAGGAGCAAAAACCCCTCATTAGCGAACTTCAAAAAAGCATTTTTCGTGTAGAGCGAATCATCAAAGCCACGCTACTTTTTTCCAAAGGCATAAGCGCAAATCGCTCGCCCAACAAAATCTCTTCTTTGCGTGATGAATTATGCGACACGCTTGCGTATTATAGCTTTAGCAAGGATATAGATTTTGAGTTTGACTTTGTCGATAAAGTCGCGCTTTTTGACAAAGATTTGCTATTTATCGCGTTGCAAAATTTCCTTTTTAATGCCATTGATGCGATTGAGGAGGGGGAAGCACAAAGAGGGAAAATCGCCCTAAAAGCACAGCTAGAAGGCGAGGAACTTATCTTTAGCATACAAGATAATGGCAAGCCCTTTGATGAGGTGTTTGATGAAGTCGCGCTTTTTGAGCCATTTGTCAGCACCAAGCTAAAGGGAAATGGCTTAGGGCTAGCCCTCTCAAAGCAAATCATAGAATCTCATCAAGGCACTATCACGCTAAATGCAAACCAAAAGCTATTTATCGTGCGGATAAAGCGGGCATAAGATTTTGTAGGCAATATTTTGCAAGCAAATTTTACAAGCAAAATAGTTTAAGGTATAAATTTAGGTTTTGGCAGACATTATGCGTATAAAAAATATTAGCTTCTTTGCGCTATTTGCGCTATTTTTGGTGTTTTTTGGCTTTTGCTACTCTAGCGAGGATTTTAGTGAGAACTTTGGCATAAATTCTAGTGCGGATTTTAGCGTGGATTTTGACAAATCCTCGCAGGTCTTTGCGCTTAGCAACTTTGATAAAAAGCTACTAGAAAATGGCTCACTTCAAGGATATGTGGTAAGTGAAAAGCTTGATGGCGTGCGAGCACTATGGGACGGAGTAAACCTAAAAAGCAGAAGTGGCAAAGCCTTTAGCCCACCAAAATGCTGGGTAGAAAATCTGCCAGACTTCGCCCTTGATGGCGAGCTTTTCATCGCTAGAGGGAAGTTTGAAGAAGTGCTAAGCGTGGTAAGCAAAGGCGATAGCCAATGTGAGAAATGCAAGTGCGAGGAGTGGAGCAAGGTGGGGTATTTCATCTTTGATGTCCCCCAAGCAAATCAAAAATCAAATACAAAATCTAGTGCGGATTCAAGCACAGAATCTAGCGCGAAATCCTACACACTCTTAGAGCGACTAGCCCTACTAGAGAGTTGGCTAGAAAATCGTGCAAACAAAACAAATCAAGCAAAAACCACAGAGGACAAAAATAGCGCGGATTTAGATAGCAAAAAAGATGGCAAAAATCCTATCTTGCATATTATCCCCCAAGAGAGTGTGCCTAGCCAAGAAGCCTTGCAAAAAAAGCTAAAAGAGGTTGAAAAGCTCGGTGGCGAGGGGCTTGTTATCCGCAAAAATAATGCACCTTATGAGAGATTTCGCACGACAAATGCGATGAAGCTAAAATCATACAGCGACACCGAATGCGTAGTAGTAGCCCACAATCAAGGCAAGGGTAAGTTTTCTCACGCGCTAGGCTCGCTTACTTGCGAAAGCCTGCCACTAACTAGCAGTGCCACTACAAAAAGCGCGAAAAATACAAAAAATGCGGATTCCACACAGTCCACCTCCATAGATTCTGCACAACCCAAGAAAATTAAGGATTCCACAGATTCAGCGCAATCCACACCGCTTACATTCCCCACACATTCGCGCAAAATCCGCTTCAAAATCGGCAGTGGCTTTAGCGACAAAGACAGAGCAGCCCCTCCGCCAATCGGCACAACTATTACCTACAAATACTACGGGCTTACCAAAAACGGGCTACCAAGATTCCCTGTTTTTCTTAGAGTCTACTCACCTTAAATAGCCTAAATCGCACTCCCTCCACTTTCTAGCCACTACTTCATTGCAAATTTACAAACAAGCATAGCCCAAGTAAAGTCTAACCAAGTGTGGCAAAAAACAAACAAATGCAAACAAGCACAGCAAAGCCTCTTTGATAAAACACTTTTTTATCATCATTTTTTATCATTTTTATCATTGCTTTTTATTATTTCCCTTTGTCATCGCGATAGCAAAATCCAAAATGCCTAGCCCCTTAAATTCCCATTTATGCTTTATTTTTGAGAGTATCCATTCTCATTATGCCTTTCTTTTTGATAACTTTTAGAAATAATTACCATTTTGTAAAAAATTAAGATTTTTTTAAGAGTTTTTGCATTATTATCGCGTTCGTTTTTTAGCCCACTAGGGCAAATATCTAATCAAAAGGACACCAAATGCAAACTCCACGCAAACTATCTGCAAACTTATCAAGTAATCGACTTAAAAATCAAAGCTATTCACGCAAGCCACTTACACAAGGGACTTTTAGACGAAATATCGCTATATCAGCCATAGCTTTCCTAAGCCTATCTAGCACACTAAATGCCAACCCAAATGAGATTAACTTACAGGGGGGGGGGGCAGCACAAAATGAACTAAAAAATCAAGTAGAAAGTGCAATAGAAAGTGAAGTCAAAAACGAGCTAGATTCTACACAAAATTCCTCCCAAGATTCCCTCATAGATTCTCTGCAAAATCCTCAAACCACATCGCAAGATTCCACCCAAAATCCACATAAGTATGACAAAAAGTCCAAACGCTATAACAAGCTGATAAAAAACGAAAGTAAATATGACGACCTCCAAGCAAAGCAGCTTGATAGAGTAGTAGTAAGTGCTAGTGGCTATGAGCAAGACATAAAAAACGCTCCAGCCTCCATTAGCATTATCCCAAAAGAAGAGATTATGACTCGTCCTATACGCGATTTGGGCGATGCAGTGCAAGATACGCCCGGTGTGTATGTCGAGGCAAACAAAACAGGAGGCAACACCATTTCTATGCGTGGCTTTGGCTCTGCTTATACGCTTATTTTGATTGATGGCAAACGGCAAAATGTCGCGCAGGGCTTTGATAGCTCTGGCTTTGCAAATGGGACATACTCGTCTTTTATGCCCCCGCTTAGTGCTATTGAGCGAATCGAAGTGATTCGCGGTCCTGCAAGCACGATTTATGGCTCGGATGCTATGGGCGGGGGTATCAATGTCATCACAAAGAAAAACCCCGATAAACTCACCTCATCTATCCAGCTAGAGTCCCGCTTTAGCGAAAATCCAAATCAATTTGGCAACACTTATGGTGGGAATTTCTACATTGCAAGTCCATTGAAAAAGGATTTGCTTAGCTTTAACTTACGCGGAAACTACCGCGTAGGAGAGCAAAATAGCTTTCTAAAGCCTAGCAATCTGCAAGGCGACACTTCCACAAACAAATTCGCCACTTGGTCGCCCACAGGATTTACCACTTGGAATTTCGGCGGTAGGCTAAACTACACGCCCGATAAGCACAATACTTTGTATTTCGATTCGGAAGTGTATTTTGCGCGGACAGGTTCGCTAAACTCATCGCGCAATTCCGTAACCGCAATCCGTGATTATTATAAATTCAACGAAGTGCTAAGCCACACGGCGGATTATTCGTGGGGGAAAATCGATAGCTATGTCCAATACTCCCACACTATGTGGGGTCCCCACGAAAATGTCCCAATCGGTGGCTCAAAAGGCGATAGAGTCCTTTGGGGCAACAATGGCAATGGCAAAAACAATATCGATGTCATCTTTCAAAGCGCGTATAACAACAACTTCGACTTAGGCAACGCAGGAGTGATAATCTTTAATGGCGGATTGTATTATCTATGGGAGCAACTAAAATTCTACAACACAACCCCTGCGAATCGCTCCACTATGTCAGCCCACCAAGTGGCACTTTTTGGCGAGGGCGAATATATCATCAACGAATACATAAGCACTACTTTGGGTTTGCGCCTAAATTATAGTGATAAGTTTAACTCTCTAGCCGTGCCAAATCCGCGCTTTTATGTCAATGTCAATCCCACGCAATGGCTGACATTTAAAGGTGGCGTTACAAGTGGCGTGCTTATCCCACAGCTAAGCTATCTATATGAGGGATTCACGCTTAACAATAACAGTAATGCTTTGTATGGAAACAAAAATCTAAAGCCAGAGCAAAGCTGGAACTACGAACTAAGCGCGATAGTGGATACAAACTATGCAATGTTTATCGCTACGGGATATTTCACCGATTTTCGTAGCAAGATTCAAGGAATCGGTGTCAATCAAGGCGAAACAAACAGCGGACAAACTTGCGATGCGCAAGGCGCAACTACTTGCACATTTTATCGCAATTTAGACCGCTCTATCGCTGCGGGTGCGGAAGTAGGATTTAAGCTAAAGCCAATATATGGATTTTCACTTGATGCAAATTATGCCTTTACCTACACAAAAGTGCTATCAGATTCAAACACGCCATATCTAAAAGGTGAGCCAATCTCACAAGTGCCACTGCATAAATTCACACTTACGCCACGATATGCCTACAAAGGATTTGAGGTGTATCTACGATATAGTGGGAATTTCCGCACGATGACACCCACGCCCAATCCAAGCGATACACAAGGTGGACAAAACACCGTGCGCGGTGCTATCGGCAAATACTACAAAGACTATATGCTACTTGATTTGGGGCTAAGCCAAAAATTTGCTGATAACAAAATCACAGCAACCTTTGCGATAAATAACTTGCTAGATGTGAATTTTATCGATTGGGCTTTGTATGCTTCGGGTAATACGGCAAATGGCGCATATACAAACCGCTATCAACGAATCCTACCTAGCCGAAGCTATTGGCTGACATTGAGATATGATTTTTAGAAAATTATAAGCGCGAATCGTGGATTTATTGCGATTGCAACAGTGTGGAATTGTGGCAATCTATACACTCATTGTCATTGCGAGGCGTTGAAAATGCCAAAGCAATCCACGAATCGGCGTAGCGTGAATCGGCGTGGCAATCTATCCCACGATTCGTCATTGCGAGATTTTACTAAAGAAACTTCACTTCGTTTGTTTTGCGAAAGCAAAATCGTGGCAATCCAAATTCATTGAAAGAATCACTTAGTGTTCATAGAAACACACTAATCGTCATTGCGAGGGCTTTAGCCCGAAGCAATCTATTTCCCCCTCCCTTAACGAGGGGGACTAAGGGGGTGGGTTCTTTTTCGTCATTGCAAGCAAGTCGCAAGACTTGCGTGGTAATCTAAAGAAAAAAAAAAAAAATAGAGAAAAAGAATAAATTGCCACGAGAATCCTTGCAGATTCTCTCGCAATGACGATTGGGCGTGGATTGCCACGCAAATGCTAACACAAATTCTCGCAATGACGAATTTTTCCGCGTTTTTGTTCAAGCAAAAGATACCCACCCCCAAACCCCCTCCGCAAAGGGAGGGGGCTTTTAAAAAGCCAAACACGGTTACTCTAAGGAAGGGGGCTTTTGAAGTCTCAAACACCCTATGCTAGAATTTTATAATTTAGGGAAGCTCAAAAAGATTTTCCACAAACCAAGTTGTTTTTATCATATTATAAAAACATTTGTCATACTTAAGAGCGTAGCCCGAAGTGTCTAAAGCAAACTTTGCTTGAGATACTTAGGTTTGGCACAAACCGAAGTATCTCAAAAAAAAGATTCCAAATAGATTTTACAAATCTGCTGTCTTGCAATATTGTATGATTCTTTGAGATATTTCGCTTACGCTCAATATGACAAGATAATCAATAAAACAAAAACAACTTAACAAAAATCTAAAACTATAAACTCCTAATACCACACTTTGGCAAAATATAGCCCATTTGCACTCACAGGCTCTCGCCACGCAGGCTTTTCTCCGCGCAGTTGGGAGAGGAAATCGCTAAACTCCACTTCCCCCCTTGATACTGCTAGGCTAGCCCCTATCATTAGTCGCACCTGCGTGCGCAAAAATCCGTCTCCCTCAATATAGATTCCAAAGCACTCATTGCCCCCCCATCTAGATAAGCAAATTCTCTTTAGCCTAGTCGCATAAATCGTGCGTGTGGTTGTTTTGGCACTTGAGTTTGATTTCCTAAATAGCGCAAAATTGTGCGTCCCCACAAATGCGTGTAAGCACTTTTGTAGCTTATCTACCTGCCCTACCCGCTCTAGCGCAACAAATGGCGCAAGAAATGGGCTTTGAAAATGTGGGGAAAAAAGATACAAATACGCGCGTTTTTTGGCGTCTTTTATCGGGCAAAAGCTAGAATCCACTTCTTTTAAAGAGCGGATTTTGATATGAGGATAGATTTTGGGGGCTAGGATTTTTGCTAGCTTAGATTCTTTCCAAAAGCTAGGTGCGTAAAACCGCACAACCATTCCTAGTGAATGCACGCCCTTATCGGTGCGTCCAGCTCCTAGCACACTAGAATCTATACCCATACTTTGCAGTGCTTCGCCTATTTTTTCACTCACGCTTATGATATTGAGTGATTTTTGTGGGGCAAATCCACTAAACGCACCGCCGTTATACGCGATTTTTAGCGCGAAAGTTTTTTGCAGATTTTGCAGTGTTTGCATTAGCCTAATATCGCCTAAAAATAAATCTCCGATACAGCACATAAGAGCCCACAAGCCAAACCAAAGGTAGCGCGATAGTCCCTATAAGTGGTGCATTTTGGCTCAAAACATACATAGCCACAAAATCCCCCGCCACACTCACAAGCAAATACACATAGCTAAGATTTCTTTGAAATCGTGGATTTGCCACGCCAAAAAGCACGACCAAAAACACACTAGCGATAGGAAAAAGCGAAGCAAGCACCGCTTGGGCAAACCGCCTTGCTTGCGAGCTATTTCCCTCAAAAGCACTGCTCCAATACTCTATCAAATCATAAGAGCTAAGGTTTATGTCTTCTGTTTTGGAGTTTAGTCTCATTTTGGCAAAATCTGCTTTTTGCACCTCATCAGGCTTAGCAAAATAAGCACTTCCACTAGAAAGTAACAGGCTAAATACGCCATCTTCGTTGGTAAGCTCCCCCTCTTTTGCTGTGATAAAGATTTCGTTATTTTCTATCGCACTAGAAAATAACACCAAGCCTTTATAATGTCTATTGTTTGCTTCATCTGCATACACGAGCCAATCCCCAAGCCTTTGACCAAATTCACCCGCTTTTATGTTTATGTTGACTTCGGCTTTTTTTTGATTGGCAAAGCTAGTGTATGCCGAGCGCGTGATAGGGATAAGTGCTAGCGAAAACACAAGCAGCACTACGCTTACAAATCCACTTATCCACACAAATGAGCGCAAAATCTTGCGCGGGGAAATCCCAAGTGAGAAAAACACTAGCAATTCATAATCATAAGAAAGTCTTGATAGCCCAAGCACGCACGCACAAAAAAAAGTAATAGGGATAACAAAAAAAATCGCATTTGGAATCGCATAAGAAAAAAGCTGTAACAAATCAAAAATGTTGATTTTTATCGCCTGCGTAGCAGCAGAGAGTGAGATAAGTAGCACAATAGAAGCCACAAAAAATAGCACCAAAAAAAACGGCATAAAAATCTGCCCCACAGCATAAAAAAGGTAACGTTTCATCATTTTTGTGCCTTATACTGCTAGATAGATGCCTTTTGCTATGCCACCTAGCACGACAAAAGGAATAAGCGGAATGCGACTAAAAAACTCCAAAGATTTTTTAGAATCCAAAAACTTATGCAAGCCAAGTGTGCTTAAAAAATCGCTTTTTGATTTTGCTGATTTTTTGGATTTTGTGTGTTTTGGGTAGTTTTTAGCGATTAGTCCAAGTGAAATCTTAGCACAAATAAATGCAACGCTAGCCAACACACAGCCCCAAAAAATACTACCAATCAAAAATGTAAATCCAAATAACCCACCAAAGCCAGCGCAAAAAATAATATCCCCCTCGCCCAAAATCTCTTTGCCCCTTAAAAGGACTTTGCCAAGTAGTAGCGCAAGAGATAGTAGCCCAGCAGCGCACAGCGCGTGAAGTAGCACTTGGATAAAGTCATAAAACAAGCCATAAAAACTATGCGACATAAAAAACACCTTGCAAAGACAAAGTGCCAAAAACGCGACATTGTGCCAATCAAGCACAGCTAAATACTTACAATCAAAAGCGCAAAGCACAAACATAAATCCAAACAACGCACAAACATACACAAAAGCTAGAATCCTAATCAAATCATTGCCAAAGCCACTTTGCCACTCGCCAAAACCACTGCCAAAAATCTCATAACGATATGGCACAAAATCTTGCAAATAAAACAAATAAGAATCAAAAATCTCTTTGTAAGAAAAAATATAGGGATAAAAATCCAACTTGCCAAACACCATAAACAAACACCCCGCGAAAAATGCCAAGAAAAAACGGAGATGATTTTTAGACAAAAAAGTTATTAAGATTTTTGAGATTTTGCTAGGGGATTTGAAAAATTTTTTATATTTTTTGTGTTTGTGCTTTTGGGATTTTATGCGAGAGTTTGTGAGAAAATCTATGAGAGAATTTGTGCGAAATTTTGCGTGGTATTTTTTGTTAGATTTTTGGATAGGTTTTGAAGTATTTGCACTCTCATATATATGCTCATCTAGCGAGTTATCAAACATTTGTCTTGCAAACATTTGCCTTGTGAGGCAATACACAAGCAAAAATACAAGCCCGCCACCCAAAATCACATAAAAACTCTCCACCTAAAACCTACCTAAATCCACACAAAATCCAAAAAATCTAAAATCCAAACCCAAGCTCTACCCCAGCCAAAAAATTATCACTCTTAGGGTAGTGCCACGCGTTTATGGGGCTTGACTCCCCAAGCGATTCATATCGCAGATTTGTCCGCATATAGTAGTGAAATCGCTTCAATATACGATAAGAAAACCCGACATACCCACCAAGTGCGTAGCTATACGCGCTTATGGTAGAATCTTTTTTGTCCTTATCTGCACTAAATCCATAATATCCATTTACCACCACATCATAGCCCACCCCGTATTCTAAGCGGATTTTGCGGCTAAGCGGGACTCTGCCCTCTACTTCTACTCCTATATACTGAAGCATTCTAGAAAATCCACGCTTGCCGCTAATATCGCTAAGGTAAGAATCAAGTGTGTAGAGGACATTTAGATAGATAGGCGAAGTGGCTTTGTAAGTATTTGCGCCAAATTTCACGCGCATTTGCGTGCCGAAGTTTGTAGCGTTTACCTCTATGTCGCTTGGTAAAAAGCTCGCTTTCATATCGTTTTTTAGATTGCTTTTGCCAAAGCCTAAATTCAAATCCCCCACAAGCTGAATTTGCCCATTTGCAGGTGCGATTCTGCCGTGAATAGTGATAAACCCACCAGCATTTTCATTGATATTTTGTGGAGAGTCGGCTCTAGGCGATAAATGCGTGTAGTAAAATCCGCCACCACCAAAGCGGACATTCTCTCCCTTTCTCTCGCAAAACTCTCCACCACCTTGCAATAAGCACGAAATCAAAAGGGTAGGCAAAAACGACATACAAACTCCTTAACTTAAATTTATAAAAGATTTTAGGATAAAGCATTGTATCAAAGCAAAATAAAGCAAAACCTAGTAAGGCAAATTTTAGCAAAGCAAAAATTAGTAGAGTGAAATCTAGTGAAGCAAAAATCAGTAAAATCAAACGCAACACTGCAAGAAAACCACAAAAATCAAACAAAAACAATGCCATATCTCATTAACTATACCAAATCAAAGCCAAATCAAAATGGCTACCAAAAAATACTTTTGCGAAAGCTTCGCGCTAGCTAAATTTGGGATTTTGATTTTGCTATGGCTAAAAAAATTGACTTTGCTTGGCTTGGCTTGATTTTGCTTGCTTGATTTTAGTTGCTAGGGGCTTGCCGCTTGACTTGCCTAACTACTTGGCTTACTACTGCATCGTCCCTTTTACAATCGGCACAAAAAGACAATCTTCTAGCACCTCCTCATCTACAAGCCTACCACTATTTTTCAAAAATCGCTTGATGACTTGCCTTTGCTCCACTTTGCCACTTGGTGTGGTGCGCTCTTCAAGTATGGGTGCAAGTAGGATTCCCCCCTCCTCTAGCTGCTCGATAAGCGCACTAGGGACGCTATCCTCTAAGCACGCAGAGAGTAAAATCCTATCATAAGGCGCATACTCTGCCCAGCCACTTTGCCCATCGCCAAACTTCGTGTTGATATTTAGCGTCCCACTTGCGCGGATTTTTTCTCGTGCTTGCAGCAAAAGCCTCTCAATCCGCTCTATGCTAAAAACACGGCGAAATCCAGCCTTTGCAAGCACCATAGCTTGATAGCCACTACCTAGCCCCACCTCTAGCACGCTATCTCCCTGCCCTAGATATTGCGTCATTTTTGCCACTGTGAGAGGCGAGCTGATAAACTGCGCTCCTTGTATTGGCAAAGGATTTAGCTCATAAGCCAAATGGCTAAAATCACTCACAAAATCAATTCTATTGACACTCATTAGGGCTTCTCTTACCCACGATTCTAGCTCTAGATTTTGATGGGCAAACGCTTTTGCAATGTCATCACACATAGATTCTAGTTGACGGATTTGGGCTAGCCTCTCTATCACTGCGTAAGCCTTATATTTATGTATTTTCGCATTTTTTCGACTTCATCTAGCTCGATTGTGTGGCTTATGACTTGGGCTTCATCATCGGCATAGACTTTGCCATAGGGCGTGATAATCGCACTAGATTTTGCCATTTGCAAGTTTGCACCACCACTTGCGACGACAAAGCATTGATTGGCTATGGCTAGGGCTTTACAAAGTGTCTCAAAATGCTCTTTTCTAGCTTTGCCCCATTGAGCTGGCACGAAAATCACCTCAACCCCACTTAGTCGCTTCCACAAGTCAATGAAACGCAGCTCAAAGCAGATAAGCGCACCACAAGTGATATTGCCGATTTTAAATGGAATCATCTCATTTAGCCCACCACTTGCGAAATGCAGATGCTCATCGCCTAGCAAAAATAGCTCGTGCTTTGCCTGCTTGTGGATAAGCTCGCCATTGCAAAAGACTTTTAGGTTGTTATAAAACTTGTGGTTTTTCTTTTCTATCATCGTAGTGATTATCGTGCGTCCGCCTAGACTTGCCTCTAGTAGCTCTTGGGTAGCGAGCTTGCTAAACTCATCTGCTTTGTCCATTTTTTGGTAGCAAAACCCACTTAGCGCAAGCTCGGGCGTGAGTATCACGCTACCCTCATCACTAGATTTTGCCACCTCCAAGATTGCTTGTAGATTTTGACTAAAATCCTGCTTTGTTTTGATTTGCAATGAATAGATTTTCTTAGAAGTCATCAAATTTTACACTCCCTTTTTGATAGTTGGTTACCTTTGCTTCAAAGAAGTTTGTTTTTTGGTCGTTAAATTTTGCAAAATTATCAACCCACTTGATAGGATTTGTAGCATTATAGATTGGCTTAAACCCAACCTTTGCTAGTCGCTCATCTGCGAGGGATTTTATGTATTGTGAGATAATATCACTTGTAAGCCCCAAAATCTGCCCCTGAGTGATATAATCACCCCAAGCAGATTCTATCTCTACGGCTTTTTTAAACATTTCAATGACTTCTTCTTCTAGACTAGGGGTAAACAAATCCGCTCTTTCTTTTCTCAAAGAATTGATAAGCTGCTGAAACAAATACAAATGCGTAACCTCATCTCGCTGTATAAAGCGAATCATTTGCGAGCTTCCTAGCATTTTGCCACTTCTTGCAAGCGTATAAAAATAGCAAAATCCGCTATAAAAATAAATCCCCTCCAAAATCTGATTGGCAAACATTGCCTTTAGGACATTTCGCTCTGTGGGATTGCTTGCTAGCTCCATATACACTTGAGCGATATAGTCGTTTTTGCTTCTTAGCTGCATATCTACTCGCCACATATCATAGATTTCATCGGTGTTTGCACTGATAGATTCTACCATTACAGCATAGCTTTGAGAGTGCAAAGCCTCCTCATAAGCTTGGCGCACCAAGATTAGATTGATTTCAGGGCTTGTTATGTAGGGATTTACATTGTCGATTAGGTTGTTTGTCTGCAAAGAATCCATAAAGATAAGTTGTGCCAACGCCCTATCATAGCCGATTTTTTCTTGTGGAGTAAGCGTGCTTTCATAATCTTTTTTATCGGGATTCATATTTACTTCTTCGGGAAACCAAGTGTTTGCAAGCATTGTTTTCCATAGATTGTATGCCCATTGGTATTTGATTTTGTTTAAATCAAAAATACTCGTAGGGTCGCCTCCAAAAATCCGTCTTTCATTTACGCTTTTTTCGGTGGAATTTGGGTTGTAGATTTTTTTGCGTTTGACTATGGTATCGCCTGTTTTAAATGTGTCGTTGCTTGTCATTGGCTATCCTTTGCTTACGAAGTGGTTGAAGTATGAAGCAAAATCTAATACTGCTAAATCTAGTCAAAATCTCTGCACTAGCAAAAAGCTAGCAAATAATGCTAGCAAGGGAAGCTAACACAAAAAACTAGCGAGAAATTCTTGCAATAAATTCTCAACAGCAAAGATTTAAAAAAACAATTTGGAAGTATAACAACAAAAGACTTAAAACCTAATAATAAGCCAAGACATTTTTAGAAAAATTACACAAAAATTTTGTAGATTTTTGTGTGCTAATTATCTATTCATTGTCAAATATTTTTTATGTGAAATTTATCACAAAAATGCAGAAAAATTAAACTTTTTTTTATGATAGTTTTGCTAGAATCACGCCTTTTATACTCTAAATAAAGGCAATGCAATGAAAAAAGGAATCCACCCAGAATATGTCCCTTGCAAAGTTACTTGCGTAACAAGTGGCAAACAAATCGAAGTGCTAAGCACCAAGCCAGAAATCCGCATAGATATTTCTAGCTTTTGCCACCCATTCTACACAGGAAGCGACAAAATCGCTGACACCACAGGACGAGTAGAAAAGTTCCGTCAAAAATACAATATGAAATAGCCCTTAGGCTATTGCCACTTCTGTGCTTACGCTTATCCCCACTCCGCTAGGCAATCTAAAAGACATAACCATTCGGGCTTTGGAGCACCTAGCCAGAGCTGAAGTCGTGCTATGTGAGGATACGCGTGTAGCCAAAAGTCTTTTTAAAAATCTCTTTGATAGGTTTGAAAATAGATTTGAGTGTAAAATCACAGACAATCTTGTATGCAAATGCGATTCTCCAAAAATTCCCCTAGATTCCACCACAAATCCAAAAACCCTAAATCCAAAATCTAAGCAATTTATCTCCTTGCATTCTCACAACGAGCAAGATTTCCTATCCACTATCACACCTGATTTTTTCTCCCAAGAAGTCATCTACATAAGCGATGCAGGTATGCCAAGTATCTGCGACCCGGGCGCACTACTTGTCAAATACGCACAAAAGCACAATCTCCCTTACAATGTGCTTGTGGGTGGCTGTGCGCTAAGTGCTGCATTTTGCTTTAGCGGATTTGCCTCTCAAGGCTTTGTATTTGGTGGATTTTTGCCACACAAAAGCAAAGAGCGCGTAGCCAAACTCCAAGAATGCGCCATATCAAGCCTCCCTACGATTTGGTATGAAAGCCCTCACAGAATCCTAGATTCCCTGTGCGACATTGATAAACACCTGCCAGATATTCACATTTTTGCTATAAAAGAGATTAGCAAACTTCATCAGCGACACTTTAGTGGCAAAGCAAGCGAGATTTTATCTGCGCTTAGCCCAAGCAATGCGAGCAAAAAAAATAGCAATGATGATAGCAAAATCTTGCAAGGCGAATGGGTGCTTATCCTAGAGCCTAGCAGTGCTAAACTCCCTTGCCTTACACTATATGAGAGCGACATTATCTCCCTAGAGATTCCCCCCAAAGCAAAAGCTAAGCTACTATCCACACTCACAGGCAAAGATGCAAAAACCATTTATGCCTCCCTCACAAAAGCCTAGCAAAATCACAAAAAAAACAAAAGCTAAAAATATCTAAACAAAATCTCTAAGGATAAGCAAAATGCCAACTAAAAATCCACACTCCAAACACCCTCAAACTGATTCTAAGGCTTCCAAAAATCCGCAAGATTCCTCACAAAATCTTTTGCAAAATCACTCACAAAATCCACCCAAAACTTCGCACAAAGCCCCGCAAAACTTCCTGCAAAATTTCTCGCAAAACAACTCGCAAGATTCCCTAATCATCTATGGCAAGCAGATTTTGCTCTCCCTCATCACTCATCACAGCGACAAAATCGAGCAAATCTACCTCTCAAAAGACATAGACAAATCCACCTTTGCCCATCTAAAATCAGCCAACAAGCCCATAATAAAAATTGATAACAAAAAAGCCCAAGCCCTCGCACGCGGCGGGAATCATCAAGGATTTTTAGCTTCTATTTCGCCCCTCACACCCCTAAGCCTAAAAGAAATAAAACGATATGACAAAATCATCGTGCTTTGCGGACTAAATGATATGGGAAATATCGGTGGGATTTTTCGTAGCGCGTATTGCTTAGGAGTAGATGCAATCATTTTGGCGGATTCATTTAGTGATTTTGCTACCAAACTCACTGCCAAATCCGCACAAAAATTTGCAACCATTGCACGCTCTTCGGTAGGTGCGGCGTTTGATATGCCTTTTTGCATTGTCCCTAGTGCGCTAGAAATCATTAGTGAGCTAAAAGAGGCGGGATTTATGCTACTTGGCACAGCACCACAAGGCGAAAATATCAAAGATTTTAGAGAATCCAAAAACTACCAAAAAAATAAATGGGCATTATTTTTAGGCAGTGAAGAGAATGGATTATGCGCAAAAATAACAAAAAAATTTGATAAAATTCTAAGCGTAAAAATGCACCGCGATTTTAACTCGCTCAATGTAAGCGTAGCAGCGGGGATTGTTATGTCATATCTATTAAATTAAGGAGTTAGAATGGATGAAAATATCCAAAAATTACAGCAAATCGGCATTAAAGAGATTTCCAAGCAGACAAGGATTTCTAGCTCTCGTCTAAAAAACATTTTTGAATATAATTTCGCTAATTTCAAGCGCGTGCATTTGGTGGGCTTTTTGCAGATTTTGGAGCGCGAATACAAAATGGACTTATCAAGCGTCTTAGAAGCCTATGATAGATTTGGCGAAAATGACGGAATGCAAGTCCCTTATGATGAGGATTTGCAAGATGAATTTTACCAAGCAAAATCCACTGCCAAACCCACAAAACACCAAGAAGCCAAAGAGCACACACCTAGCCACTCCGCACAGCAAGAACCCAAAAAATCACAAGAACAAATCACTTCTTTTGACTTCGGCGTAGCTGATACAGATAGTCAGCCAAAGCAAAAAAAAGAGATTCCACACATTGACTTGCGACTTGATATTGATGAACCCAAAAAAGAAAGCCAAGCAGATACAGCAGACATAAAAGAGGGCAAGTCAAAAGATGAAAAGCCTGCAAAAATCCTGCAAAAATCAAAAGAGCCAAAATCTCCAAAAGAAAGAAAATCAATCCACAACGAAACGAGCTTTGACACACAAAAAAGACGGTATGACTCCATAGACACACGCAAAAAAGAAGCTATCTCAAAGCAGAGATTCTACCTAACTATTGTTTGCACAATCATCGCTGTGCTTATCTACCTCATCTACCAAAATCTCTCCGCCCAAAAGCAAATCAACCAAACAGACAATGACTTGATAATCCCTGAAGAAACAGATAGAAGCTATGAAGCGCAATCTATTGAGCAAAATCCACAAAATGGACAAAGCGAAGCGAGCGAACAAGCCCAAGAAAACGCCCAAGATGCCCAAGATGAAGAAGCTACAAAAGAAAATACCCAAGAGGGTAGCACAGATACGCAAGCACTAGATTCCACTCAAGCAAGTGCCACAAACCAAAATCTACAATCCCTCCAGCCCACACAGCCTGCCCCACAAATCGCAGGTAAAATGGTGCTAAAAGCAGAAACTATGCTATGGTTTGATATTGTGGATTTGGATACAAATAGACGCAAATATCAAGGCGTAACAAGCGACACTTACTCTATCGACAAAGATGACAACCATAGGTGGCTACTTGCATTTGGGCATAGCAACTTTAGCCTAAGTATGAATGGTGCGTCCGTAGATGTCCCCCGCTTAGATGTGCCACTATACTTTATCTATGAGCCTGCGAGCGGATTTAAGCGCATAGATAATGTAACTTATAAGCGACTATCCGACCAAGCACGCTAGTAATTTGGCAAAAATAGTAGAAGTAGTAAAGGTGGTAGAATCTTTACTAAAACATTAAAGATTTTTGCTTTGCCCTAGGTTTTTGATTTTATCTCTATCCCTGCATAAATCAAATCTAGGGCTACCGCAAATCTATACAAAAACTAAAAATCTAAAATTCCACACGCCTCATAAAGTCAAACAAAAAGGCAAACAATGAAAATCCTGCGACAATTCTTTTTTTATCTCCTTTGTGCCACACTTTTTTGCACTCCTAGCCTTGCTGATATAGTCGATGACAAAGTCCAAGAAATCATAGGCGAAAGCTCATACAACCAAAACAAAGCATTTATAGCCAAAATATTTCAAAACAAAGCCCGCTTTGTCATCTCTGGCACAGAGCGCGTAAATATCGCCCTGCTTCTAAAAGAATTGCGCGATAATGGATTATTGCAGCTAAAATTCCCAACCCCACTAGAGCTAAAAGCCCGCTTTGTCTCTGAAGCCTCGCCCGTGTTATTAAGCTACACGCTAAATAATGTCCTCTCCTCCATTGGCTATTCATTTTTCATCACTTCAAAATCTGCCAAAATCAAAAACTTCTCTATGATAGAGTTTTCACTCATTACCGAGCACGCGCTTGACCCGATGATACTCATAGGCGAGCTACAAAGGCGTGGATTTCGCTTAAATGATATAAAAAAGCTCTCCATAAACGAGTGGGAATACTACATAGGCGCGACAAATCCACAGCTTTTCAATGCCAAGCCGATAAGCGTGGGCAACACACTTATTTTGCGCGAAGTAAGCGGGCAATATTGGCTAAACACCATTTCAAAAGGCACGCTAAATATCATCGCAAATGCGAAGTGGATTCCCCGCGTAGTGTGCTATGACAAAAATCTAGAAATCATAAACCTAGTAGTAGCCACCGCCCCACAAGCCCGACTAAGCCTAAAAATCGATAGCAAGACTGCCTTTGTGATGATAACCGATGCGCAAAATCCAACGATGATTAAGCAAATCGACATTGCATTTTCGTTTTAGTCTATTTAAGATTTTAGGTTTTTGATTTTTACTAAAATCTAGCTTTTTTATTTTTTTATTTTGCCAAATCGCTTTTTACGCACATTTGCAGGGTTTGCAAGCAAATCTTGCGATGACGATAGAGATTCCCCCTCTCCTTTCTGCGAAGGGAGCTAGTGGGTGTAATATTTCCCTTAAATCTCAAGCAAAGCTAAGAGCTGTTAATAGCGCAAATACCCCTCGTCATTGTGAGCAAATCGCAAGGATTGTGTAGCAATCAAAAAAGCAAAATCTAAATCTGCACCACATCAATACTATCAGGACTATCTGGCAAATCCATTTTGGTATTTGTAGGCTGATAGGAAGTTTCTCTCTCACTTGCCCTATCTTCAAACCTCACAAAAGGCGCGTTAAACTGCACTTTGACTTCGTCAATCTCGCCATTGCGATTTTTGGCGATGATGATTTCAGCTGTTTCTATGACATTTTCTTCGCGCTTTTCTTTGCGCTCTTGCTCAAGCTTGCGCACTTCATCATCTTTTTTGCCCTCTTGCCTTGCCTTAGCGATTTTGGCACGCAGTGCCCTATCAACATAGACAAACTCCCTATACAAAAACAAAATAATATCCGCATCCTGCTCTATCGCCCCACTCTCGCGCAAATCAGAAAGCATAGGGCGTTTGTCATCGCGAGATTCTAGTGAGCGGTTTAGTTGAGATAGAGCCAAAATAGGGATTTCCAAATCCCTGGCAAGTGTTTTTAGTCCGCGTGAGATTTCGCTTATCTCCTCTTGCCTTGCGCCATCTCCCCTCCTTGTGCCACTCCCACGCATAAGCTGCAAATAATCAATAACCGCGAAAGACACACTATCATCTTGACTTTTTAGTTTGCGAAGTTTTGAGCGCAGCTGCGCTATACTCAAATCACTACTATCATCGATATATAGTGGCTTTTGTGAGATGCTTTGAGCTACGCGGGTAAATTCACTCATCTCATTGTCATTCATTTTGCCGATGATTAAATCCTGCAAGGCAATGTTTGAAAGCGAGGCAAACATTCTAAACATTAGCTGTTCTGCTGGCATTTCTAGGCTAAATATCGCAGCACCTTTGCCACTATTTAGCACGCTTTGGACAAATGCTAAGCAAAGCGCGGTTTTGCCCATAGATGGTCTAGCACCTAGCACGATTAGCTCGCCTTTTTTAAACCCCGCCGTGAAGTGATTTAGCCTAGCAAATCCCGTGTTTAGCCCCACAAGCACGGTATTTCCCCTCTCTTTGCGCTCTTTTATGAGATTGATAGTATGCTCTACGACTTCTTTACTCCCCCTAAAGCTAGTTTCCGCACCTTGTGAAGAAATATCATAGATTCCCTTTTCTATCTCATCTAAAATCTCAATCCCCTTTAGCGCACTATTGCCCGTCTTATCCGCGATAAGCATAGCAAATTTATTTAGCTGTCGCTTGATAGAAGCGTCTTTTATCTCTGCGATATAGCCTTGTATATTGGCGATAGGCGAAGTAGCGATAATCTCACTAAACTCCGCTTGAGAGACAAAATACGCCCCCTCTAGCCTGCTTAGCACAAATTCTGGCGTGATAGGAATCCCTTGAGAATGCAGGCTCTTGCACACATCAAAAATCTTTCTATGCGAAGTGTGCAAAAAATCATTACCACTTAGCACATCTGCTATCTCGCTAAATGTCTCACTATCAAAGAGAATGCTAGCAATAAGCGTGCTTTCAATGCTAATGATTTGGGGAGTGTGGTTTGTAGGCATTTATCTATCCTTAGAGGTTTTATGGATATTTTTATCGCAAAGTTTAGCAAATAGTTTTTTATCATAAGCAAATCTAAAGCCACACCAAAAATGCCTAAATTTTACTTTGATAAATGTTTCATAAAAATTTGCAAAATCTCTGCACGATTTTGATTTCTTAAAATGTGTAGAAACGATACTGTTCATATAGAAATTTTGCAAAAAATGCCTAAAATTTGCAATTTTTTGCAAAAGCAAACCAAAAAAAAAAAAAAAACAGCGTTAAAATGCTTATTTGCAAAATCTACACCACAAAAAGGACACAAAATGAAATCAACCAAACTTCCCTCTTGTTTATTTTTTGCGACATTTGCATTTGCCCTGCTAGGAAGCACAGCACTTGCCCAAAACACGATAGATGACATCGAAAAAGAAATCCAAATGCTAGAGAAGCAAAAGAAACTCTTAGAGCTAAAAAGGCAAAATAGGGCATTGCAAAAAGAGCTAGAGCAAACCCCACAGCAAAGCAAAGCGCAGCAAAGTAAAAAGCAAAATCCACAAAATCAAGCCCCCTACTATCCACAAAATAACCAAAATGCGCAAAATCAGCAAAACGCACCATACTACCCTAGCGACAATTCTAGTGCGGCAACTTATGATGAAGCATATCAGCAAAGCTACAAAAAAGCCTACCAAGAAGAAAAAACCTCTCAAGGCTACATTCGCCTAGAGGGAAGCTATGGGACTGCGCTTGTAGCCTCACCTATACACTATGCTAGCGATGTCTCTGTGAGGACAAATCTATGGCAAGCAAATGTCGAGTTTGGCAAGCAGCTTGGCGGACTTGCACGCGCATATCTTGGCACTAGCTTTATGGAGTATAGCTACAAAGAAGCAGATACTGATGCGGCAGGGAAATTTGATGGACAATACATTACGCTACATTTTGGCACGGATTGGATTCCAAAATTTGGCAAAACTCCACTGCGAGGTGTGCTAGGTGCGTATTTAGGATTTGTCTATGCAGAGTTTCAAGACAAACTAGAAGCTGTAAGTGATAGACTGCAACAAACAACAGGCATAAAATCCGTAAGCTTTAGCTCCAAAGGCTTTGGCACTACGCTAGGGATACGACTAGGGCTTGCGCTTGATTTGGGCAAACACGCACAGCTAGAAGTAGGTGGCAGAGTGGGATATAATCTTTTGTTTGGCTCTAGTGTGGGCTACCTTTCTACCTACCCTTACGCGCTATATGTCAATGGCTATGGCGCGATTACATTTTTGTTTTAGTTGATTTTATGTTTTTTAAGGATTTTGTATGAATGCTCGTTTGGTAATTATTTTTGGCGTGGTGGTAAGCGCGTTTTTTATGAGTGCTTGCGCCCCTATGCCAAATCAGCTAGTATATGGAGCGCAAGATAGCGCGTATCTTGGATTTAACATAGAGGGTAACTCTAGGCTTTCAAACCCACCAAGCGATAGAGCTAGAATCTACTTTGGCAGGGCTTCTAGCTTCATAGGTGTAGCCATAAGCTACAAAGCATACTTCGCGTATAATCCACCTGCAAATGGACTTGGTGGCTACCGCATAAGCAAAGATATGGCACAAGGTAGCTTTGGTGAGCTAAGCAGTGGGGCGAAGTTTGTCGCAGATGTGGGGGGTGGCACACCTCTAGTGGTCTTTGGCAATACAGAGGAGATAAGCTATCTTGTTTTCACACCTATGGCTGGGAGAGTGTATTGCATAGAGGGCGAAGTCATAGCGGGGAATTTCATCGGGCGTCCAAATCTAAAATTTGTCGATAGAATGCGCTGTGAAGTGCTATTTGGCAAATAAAAATCATAAATTTTACTTTTGCTTGGGACAAAAAAGAAATAAAATAGTGTGGCAAAAAAAGGGGATAAAATAGTGCAAAATCAAAAATAATGTGTGAAAAACTTAAGAGATTTTGTCTTTTTTTATTTTGTCTATTTTTATCTCTCTCCCCAGCGGGTAAAAAGCTCATTTGGTATTCCTAAAATGTCCAGCCACTTGCCATAGATGAAGTTTTCCATTTCCTCTAAGTCTTTGGGGTAACTATAATACGCAATGATAGGTGGCGCGATGATGACACCAAGTGCGGCTAGCTTTTGCATTTGCTCGCAAACTATCGCATTTAGTGGCATTTCGCGCGGTGCTAGCAGTAGCGTGCGCCTCTCCTTTATCATCACGCTCGCCGCGCGCGTAAGTAGCGTATCGCTAATCCCACACGCGATTTTTGCCAAACAATCCATACTCGTTGGGATTATCGCCATAGCTTGCGCTTCAAAGCTCCCAGAAGCCACAGGTGCGCCTATCTCACTATCCTCATAAATATAGGCTTTGCAATCCTTGCTAGCTAGATTTTGACTAGCAAAACTTTGGCTAGAATCAAAATCCATAAATTCACTAGATTTTATCTTGCTATGTCGCATTTGGCTAGAATCTGCGTTGCTAGATTTTGCCTTATTTGCTTTTGTTTGGCTTGATTTTTGAGTAGATTTTACTTGGCTAGAGGTGGTTTGGCAAGATTCCAAAAGATATGCTTTTAGCTCGCTTTCATCACATTTTAGCTCATATTTTGCGCACTCTAGCGCACCTTTTGAGATAATGATATGCGCCTCAAAATCTTGGGCAATATGTCGCAAAAACCCCTTAGCTAGCTTTACCCCACTAGCCCCGCTAATCCCCAAAATAAACCTCTTTGGCAAAATCCTTTTTGGCACAAAATCCATATTTTCTCCATTTATTTGCATTAAAATATCTTAAAATCCAAGCAAAACACAACCAAAACACTGCTTAAAAAACCCCACCATAAAATCTATAAAATCCTCCACAAAAATAAGCACAAAGCACGAAATCAACCTGTGTTGCGAAGTCCTTGTGCTATGCCGATGATAGTAGAGTGGATTTGCTCCATAAGGCGAGATTTTTGCGCATCATAAGTAGCGTTATTATATTTTTTGATAAGCTCAATTTGAAGTAGATTTAGCATCATCACAGAATTATTGCGCAAAAGGATAGATTTTTGCAAAGTAGGCTCGCTATCTAGTAGTCGCTCCTCCCCTCTTATGCCTACAAGCGCATTCATCGTGCGCTCATATTCTAGACAGATTTTTTGCCAAATATTTTGTCTCACTTCATCATCTTGCACGAAAAAATTATATTGTGCCGAGATAGACAAATCCACTTTCAAAAATGCTTGAGAAATATTGCTAATCGTAGCGGCAAAAAACTCACTCTCCTCATAGCACTCCCTTAGCCTAGCAATATCCCTGATAGATTCTAGCCCACTTCCTAGCCCATACCACGCGGGCAATATCGCCCGATTTTGCGTCCAAGCAAACACCCACGGAATCGCACGCAAATCCTCCACTCTAGTAGTATCTCGCCGTTTGCTTGGGCGTGAGCCTAGATTTAGCTGCTGGATAAACGCTATGGGCGTAGCGGATTTAAAAAATTCGATAAACCCATCGCTTTCATACACCAAATCGCGATAGACTTTGTGTGATACGCTTGAGA
The DNA here is from genome assembly GCF_003364135.1 of Helicobacter sp. MIT 01-3238. Classification (NCBI taxonomy): domain Bacteria; kingdom Pseudomonadati; phylum Campylobacterota; class Epsilonproteobacteria; order Campylobacterales; family Helicobacteraceae; genus Helicobacter; species Helicobacter sp. MIT 01-3238. The sequence goes on along the minus strand of NZ_NXLN01000020.1, from coordinate 2,405 downwards.
TTTGCTTCATCAAGTCTTGGTGTGGATTGCTTATGGAGCATTTGATAGTGGATTTTACGAAATCTACGCTTGGTTTATTTGCGATTTTTTCATCGCTTTTGTTATTTACCCCTAGATTTAGCTCCCCTGCACAAAAAGAATCATAGCTTGATTTTTTTAGTAGCGCACTCATTGTGGAGGATAAGAAAAACTGCGCACTTGAGCGGTTTAGGTATTTTGAGCTTATCATCTCGCCTTGTTCGGTGGTTTTTAGAAATCCCTGCACGCTTTTGGGTGGGGAAGCAAGTAGGGCTGATTCTAGCGTGCCACCACCGCGCGAGACACTTCCACCACGCCCGTGAAATAGCACAAAATCAATGCCGATTTGCTCTTCTAATTTTTTCAGTGATTCAATAGCGACATAAAGACTATAATTGCTAGTAAAGATTCCGCCATCTTTGCTAGAGTCTGAATAACCCACCATTATTTCTTGTCGCATACCTATATCACGCAAATAGTGCGCATAGTGCTTGTTTGCCACAAGAGTTTGCATAATGCTACCTGCCCTCTCTAAGTCATCTATGGTTTCAAATAGTGGCGTGATAGCGATTCTAGCGCGAGATTTGGTAGATTTTGTGGAGTATTTTTGATTGCTAGATTTTGCGCTTGTTTGCTCTAGGGAATCTAGCAAATTTGGCTCTTTGCTTTCTTTGCTTGGCTTCCATAGATTTGTATGCTTAGCAAACCACAGCACGATAAGCAAATCACTCGCTTCAGTCGTCATAGACAAAATAAAAGTGCGCAAAACATTTTCGCCGATATATTTTTTGCCCCACGCGATGCGCATAAATATTTCTACCACCACTTGCGTTTTTTCGCTTAGTTTTTCAGCTAGACTTCCTAGCTCGATTTTAGACATCTCTAGTGCTTTATCAAGTATTTCTAGCTTTTTGGATTCTGCATAAGTCATAAAGTCATTATCACAAATCCCTAGCAAGCAAAAAATCTCGCTAATAGCGTTGATAAAGACATCTTTGTGCTCTCTAAAATCTAGCTGCATAAGATGAAATCCACCAAGCAATACAAATCGTCTAAATTGTCGCAAATACTTGCTTGAGACGCTATCAAGGCATTCTATTAGCATTTCGACATCTTCTAGTAGCTCGCTAGGTGTGGTGTATGTCTGGCTCACACTATCTGGGGCATTGACAAAGATAAGGCGATTATTTAGCTTTTTTATCATTATGTGGATTTTGGCTCGAAATGGCTCATTTGCATAAGTAGCAAGCGTTTTTTCACTCAAAATATGACTTTCTTTTTGGAGGGATTTTTTTAGCTTAGGAGAAATCTCGCTAGAATCTAGACTGATTGACATTTCGCGCTCTAGTCGCTCTAGTCGCCTTATGTAGTAGTTTATGATAAATTTGTGCTGGATTTTCATCACTTCTGTCATAAGCTCATTTGTTACAAAAGGATTGCCATCTCTATCGCCACCTATCCAGCTTCCTAGATGTATGGGCGAGCTAGGCAGTGGCTTTTTTAGCATTTTTTCGATATACCAAAGGACTTTTTGACTAGCGGGCAATATCGAGCTTTCCACGATAAAGAGTAGATTATCAAGCTCAAAAAGCACTTCGATTTTTTGCGTGCGCACAAGATTTGTCAGCCACAAAAGTCGCAAGCGGTATTGGATATGCTCTTTTGCCTTTAGCTCGCCTATCTCAAATAGCTTATACAAATCCTGCGTGATTTCGCTATGCGCTTCCAAAAAAGTGCGCCGTCTAGATTCTGTGGGATGAGCAGTAAAGACAGGATAAAAGCAGATAGATTCTAGCACTTTATCCAAATCCCCTCTATCAAATCCATCTCTTAGCAGTCCCTCATAAGTCGCCTTTATGCGCTCTAGGCTTTTATCCGAATCAATATTGAACCGCTCCTCTACGATATTTATCAAAATATTATACAGCGAAAAAGCCTTGATGATTTCGGGCGTTTTGCCTGATTGGGAGATTTTCTCTAGCTCGGTTTTTAGCCTTTTTAGGGAATCCTCATCAATCGTGTTTGAGCTAGAGTATTTGTCTTTTTTAGCACTTTTTTGCCTTGTTTGGTTGCCATTTTCTAGCAAAATCTTATTTAGATTCAAAAAATACTCTCTCACTTCACTATCGACTTCCTTTAGCATATCTAGCATAATATCCAAAATAAAGCGCACTTCATTATCTAACGCTTGCCAATTATATTTTGTAGAATCCATTTTATTCCTTTATGTCATTATTATCTCATTGTGCTTGATATTTTAAGCCTTTTTACTAGATTTATACCCTAGCATTGCAAAAAACATTTGTCTTTTTTACCAAAATCCTTACTACGATATAGCCCACGCTAAATCCTGCAAATAGCACACTCATCGTGCAATCTGGCAATAT